>CAZFSQ010000083.1:0-7719 GCA_964521975.1 uncultured Oligoflexales bacterium
TATTCAGTGAATATACCCATCCGCGACCTCTATCTTCTTGTCCGTGCTGTCTATTCCAATAAGAAGGCCACTCACTCGTAGCAATATAAAGTACTGAACCCACAAGACGAGAATCAGCAGTTTGGCCAGCAAGTTCAAATTTGTTAGCTACTTTTGGATTTTTTTCGTCTGCAACGTCATAAATTACTAATTGTGACTTAGCTTGGTTTTGATCGGAAACATTTTCAATAGAAATTAAGCGATCATGAGCTTCATCAAAATACATGTTATTAGAAATATTTCCTGTTGGAAGAACACGACCTGCTAAAACAGGTTCATCAGTATTTTGAGCATAGCTTACAACTTGTAAGCCTCTATAGTTGTTCAAAAGATAGAGAAGTTTACTGCCTTTTTTTCCAACTTTAAAGATATCTGATTCTTGAACAGTTCTTCTACCGCCACCATCCGCTGTTTCTGCTTTTTCGGGTGCAGATTCTATTTTGCGGGTAGTAAATCTTCGAAAGTCGTGTGTTGCATTAAGAAATTTCGTTTGAGGATTTTTTTCATCCAAAAAACGACTGGTTTGAGCACGAACGGTGTCGCGATCTTCTAAAGCTGGAACTGGATTGCTTGTCCCTAAACTTTTAATCGTCGAACGATCATCCGCTCGCGAGCAGCTCAGTGCTACACCTAGTAAAACTAATTGAACCCCAAATTTTTTTGTTTTCATTGCTTCCTCTCCTTTCATAAAAATTGTGCAATAAAAAATTTATAAAACTGTGTATCAGTTAATCCTTAATTTTAAAGACAGTCAAGGCTTGGCTGGCCAATCAATAACCAAAAATAACGAAATTAAGCACGAATTATTGTGCTGCTATAAAATTAATTTTTATTAAAATTATAAAATGATGAAATGGAATAAAGTCGCATCAAACTTTCGGCAACAACTTTGAGTAAAGCTACAATAGGAATGGCGAGTAAAACTCCATAAAAACCAAACCAATCACCAAAAGCTAAAACAGAACAGATCACAAGCACGGGATGAAGTCCTGAACTTTGGCCAATAATTTTAGGAGTGATCAATGCACCATCGAGAGCTTGAACTGTCCCGAATACAATAAAAACTCCAACAAGACTTCCCCAACCAGAAAAATCTGTAAGGCAAGATAATAGGGCAAGAGGCAAGCCAATAATGACATCAAGATAAGGAACAATACGACAAATTCCAGCGATAAGACCGACAGTCCATCCCATAGGTACACCAACAATAAATAAACCAAGGATATAAAGAATTCCTAAAATACCTGCAACTTCAAGCTGACCTTTTAAAACTGATTTAATGACACGATCACATCGTTGAACAAATTTCTTTCCAACGGGTTTCAAATCTGTAGGGACGATGCTGCCTACAAGAGAAATGAAATGTTTTTGATCGCGTAAAATAAAAAAAAGAAAAATAGGAATTAAACCAATATCGACAGCATGACCCAAAACGGATGGAGTCGATGTCCAGATACCGTTGAGAGCGTAAGCGATTCTTTTTGGAATTTCTGAAGTTAAATTAATTTTGCTAATGAGTTCTTCTAAGTTGAGATCGGATAAAAAAGGATACTCAACCGTTTTTTCTTTGACAAAAGCTAAAAGTTCCTCTGAAAAAAAACGGATACCATTGGGTGCAATTTGAATAAGTTTTAAAGTTTGGTGATAAAGTGTGGGTAAAATTCCCACAAACGCAAGTGTGGTAAAGAGTATGACGATAGAAATTGCAATGAATGAAGCCATAGATCGACTGATCCATTTAAATTTCATTAGGTAGTTGATGAAGGGGCCCAATAGATAACAAATAACAAACGCTGTACCGAGTGGTAAAAATACACTTTGATAAACAAAAAAAAGTATAAAAGAAATAAAAATGATTGCACTAGAAAAAACTAAAATGCGTTTTGTATTTGGAATGGGTTGTTCGTTTTTTTGAGTCACGATTTACTCACAATCATCACGCGATCAATCTTTTGCAAATCTTTAATAATAGAATCAATGACCCAATCGTGTGATTTAAAAATATTTTCAATTCTAACGTGTTGATTTATTCCCATCTCGAATATCAACTTCCCTTGAGCTTGTAACATTCCTTTTAATGATTCTGCCATTTTTGAATAAAATTTGTAACCATTTTCATCGGCGATGAGAGCGAGCGATGGTTCATGGTTTTTAACGTTGGGTAATAATTCTTCCCAATCCTCTTTAGAAATATAAGGTGGATTGGAAACAATGAGGTCAAACTTTTCTTGTGACGATGGAACGAAGCTCAAAAAATCAATCTGTCTAAAAATAGTTCTATGAGTGTTGTTAGATAAAATTTTTTCCGCATTTTTTTTGGCAACTGCGATCGTTTTTTCATGAATATCCCACATTTCAACACGAGCATTTTTAAATTCTTTGGCTAAAGAAATACCTAGGCAACCTGATCCACTACATAGATCAAGAATTGAATTGAAAGTTTGATGTTTGGATAATTCGAGTGCGGTTTCCATAATCAACTCTGTATCGGGGCGTGGTATAAGAACGTTGGGATCAACATAAAATTCATCACGCCAAAACATTTTTTTATTCAGGATATATGCAATGGGTTCATGATCTATTCTTCGAGCAACTAATTTTTGTAACGTCTCTGATTGATCATGGGACAAAGATTGTAAATGGGGAAGTGAATATAGTTTTTCGCGAGGGATATTTAAAATATGAGAAAGTAAAAGTTCTGCTTCCAGTCTTGGATTATCAACCCCGTTCTGTGAAAGAGCGAGATGAAGTTTGTGCAAATCTTGAAGCATTAACTTTCAAAACTTTGTTTAAGTAATTCTGTTTGATGATGAGTTCCAAGAGCATCAAGGACATTGTCAATTTTGCCATCCATAATCTCACTCAAAGAATAAAGAGTGAGATTGATACGATGATCGGTCATGCGACCTTGAGGGAAATTATAGGTGCGAATTCTTTCACTGCGATCCCCTGAACCAACTTGGCTTTTACGAGATGCACTAATTTTTTGCTGCTGCTCACGTTCCAATTTTTCTTTTAGACGAGCTTTTAAAATTTTAAGTGCTTTATCTTTATTTTTAAGCTGTGAACGTTCGTCTTGGCATTCCACAACTAAGCCAGAAGGAATATGCACCATTCGCACAGCAGAATCAGCTGTATTGACACTCTGTCCACCAGCTCCAGAGGATCGGCAGACGGAGATTTCTAAATCAGTCGGATCAATTTTTACATCGACTTCGTCGGCTTCAGGTAAAATAGCCACTGTCACAGCGGAGGTGTGAATTCTGCCTTGAGCTTCTGTTTCTGGAACTCTCTGCACACGATGAACGCCACTTTCAAACTTCATTCGACTATAAACTTTCTGACCTTCAATCATGACGATGACTTCTTTAAAACCACCTTTTTCTGATTGTGTAGAACTAAGCAATTCATGTTTCCAATGGCGGTTATCTGCATAACGTAAATACATGCGAAGAAGATCAGCAACAAACAAACTAGCTTCTTCACCACCAGTTCCGGCTCGGATCTCTAAAATAACATTCTTATTATCATTGGGATCAGAGGGGAGTGAGAGAACTATTAAATGTTTTTCAAGATCAGCGATTTTTTTTTCAAGCTGTTGAATTTCTTCTTTAGCTAAACTACGAAGTTCTTCATCTGTTTCAGCTTCAATAATTTCTTTAGCGTCGCCAAATTCTTTTTTGACAACTTTATATTCGCGGTAAGTATGTACCAACTCTTCCAGATTGGCTCGTTCTTTAGATTTATTACGAAAATCATCAGAAGAAAGAGGTGTTCCAAGATCGTTCTCAAGCTGAACAAATTTAGATTCAACGGCTTCTAGTTTTTCAAACATTTAATTTTTAAAATTTGAGAAAAGTAAAAATTGTGCAACTAAAAAATTATTTCTTAGTTCCGTATTTTTTACGAAATTTTTCAATACGACCCGCAGTATCAATTAACTTTTGCTGTCCAGAAAAAAATGGATGGCAATTGCTGCAAATGTCTAAATTAATTTCTTCACGTGTGGAATAAGTAGCAAATGAGTTCCCGCACGCACATTTAACAGTGACTTGATGATATTTTGGGTGAATGCCTTCTTTCATAATTTACAAACCTTTCAAATAAACCTTTAAAGAAAATAGGATAAGAGTTATTTTTACTGGATTATGCTTGCCATCGCAACTTGATTTTTTAACCCTTCATTGACTCAATAAACTCTGGATTCGTTTTAGTTCTCTCGATTTTATCAAGTAAGAAATCCATCGCATCGACAGTATTCAGCGGTGCTAAAAGTTTTCTTAAAATCCACATGCGATTAAGAACATCTTTAGGTAATAAGAGGTCTTCTTTTCTTGTGCCTGACTTATTAATATCAATAGCTGGGAAGGTTCTCTTATCAGAGAGTTTACGGTCAAGGTGAAGTTCCATATTGCCTGTACCTTTAAACTCCTCAAAAATAACCTCATCCATTCGTGAGCCAGTATCAATTAAAGCCGTTGCAATAATGGTTAAAGATCCACCTTCCTCGACGTTACGAGCAGCACCAAAGAAACGTTTAGGTTTATGCAGAGCGTTCGAGTCCACACCGCCCGAAAGAATTTTTCCAGAAGGAGGAACAACAGCGTTATAAGCTCTCGCAAGACGAGTGATGGAATCAAGAAGAATAACAACATCGTGTTTATGTTCAACGAGCCGTTTAGCTTTCTCAATAACCATCTCAGCTACTTGCACGTGACGTTGGGCAGGTTCATCAAAAGTTGAACTGATGACTTCACCTTTGACGGAACGTTCCATGTCGGTCACTTCCTCAGGACGCTCATCAATAAGCAATACAATCAAAATAACATCAGGGTGATTGGCGGCTAAAGCGTTGGCAATATTTTGCAATAAAATTGTCTTACCAGTACGAGGCGGAGCAACAATTAAACCCCTTTGTCCCTTACCAATCGGTGTCAAAATATCAATGATCCGTGTAGAAAAATTTTCAGAGGAATATTCCATCTTGAATTTTTCCATGGGATAAAGTGGTGTCAAATTGTCAAAAATAATTTTTTCAAAATCAGGATCAGGACTCTCACCATTTACTCTTTCAACTTTGAGTAATGCAAAATAACGTTCGCTGTCTTTGGGTTGGCGAATTTGTCCAGAGACCGTATCGCCTGTGCGTAAATTAAAACGGCGAATTTGAGAGGGAGAAACATAAATATCATCAGGACCTGGAAGGTAATTATAATCTGGAGCACGCAAGAAGCCGAAACCGTCTGGAAGGGTTTCAAGAACTCCCTCTCCATAAATCATACCTCCGCGTTCAGATTGAGCTTGTAAGAGAGCAAAAATTAACTCTTGTTTTCTTAGAGCTTGAGCACCTTCGATATGAAATTCTTTCGCAAGTCGGGAAAGATTAGAGATATGGGTTTTTTTAAGTTCTTTGAGATTAAAAACCATACCCTCTTTTGCTGGTGTATCTACAGCAGTTGCGTTTTTTTCTTGTGGAGCTTCTTCTGGAGTTGGGGAGGAGTTTTCTTCTTGTGATGCTGGGTCATAATCTTTTTTTGCTGGTGTGCGAGGCTTTACTGCCCGTGGCTTTTTGTCTTCGGTCATAGGAATATCCTTATGTTAAATTAAAAATTTTTATAATGAGTTGTTTAAAATCATGGGAAGTTTTTAGTGGAGATTGTTTCTTGTTGAAGTAGTTTTCTTGAGTTAATGTTTAAATAATATGTTCTGTAGTATGTATTTTATTATTTTAATTTATTGATGATGTCAATGCAATTTAAACAATTATATGAATCACTTCTTGAAAGAAAGTTGACTTTAGCTCTTGCGGAAAGCTGTACGGGAGGGCTTTTTTCACAAGTATTAACTGAAATTCCTGGGGCTTCTGAGATATTTAAGGGGGGCGTTGTTGCGTATGACAATTCTATTAAGGAAAAAATTTTACAAGTTGATTCTGAAACCTTGAAAAAACATGGAAGTGTTTCGCAAGAAGTGGTTTCGATCATGGCGAAAAATGTGCGAAAAATTATGGAGGCTGATGTTGGGGGAGCAATTACAGGAATTGCAGGGCCAAGTGGGGGAACAAAAGATAAACCTATAGGGATGGTGTGGTTGGGTGTGGAATTTCGCAATGAAACAAAAACTTTTTTATATCATTTCCAAGGGGATCGAATTAAAATTCGTCATCAGGCGGCACAAAAATTGTGTGAATTAATTTTAGAGTGTGTGAATGCGTAAACTTTTTTTAGTTTTTTTCTATTTTTATAGTCCAATCGTTTTTTCTAAACCTTCGGCGGAAAAAACTTTTCATGAGGCGGTTAAAAACATTGCTCATCAAAAAGGCTTGGCGATGGATTTTACGCAGACGGTCTATATGAAACTCAGCAAAAAAGATTTTGTGAGTGAAGGGCACGCTTTTTTTTATACTCCGAATTATTTTAATTGGAGAGTGAAAAATCCCTATGTCCAAGAATGGCGATACGATGGCAAAAAGTTTTGTCAGTTTATCCCTGAAGAAATCCCTCCTTGGATTTGTTACGAATCAGAAACCAAAGAAAATAAAAATATTCATGAAGTTGTCTCTATTGTCTTAAGTCCTGAAAGTTTACTTAAACGCTATTCCATTAAAGAGCATAAGAAGTTGGGGAATGATTGGCAATTTGAATTGCACCCCAAAGACAAAACAAATTTAGAAAAAATTATTTTACGAGTGGGAAATAAGGATGTCGGATTAAAAATTGTCAAACTTTTTTATACGGATGGAAATTACTCAGTTTATTCTTTTGAAAAAGCCAAACCAATTGAATTTGATCAGGCACAATATACTCCACCACAGGGGGTGCAGGTTAAGAATTTAAAATAGAAATGGAATAGCCAGATCTATTTTTTGTTCTTTTAAATTAATGGAAGTTTTATACGAAAAAACTTCCACTCCCTCTTCCATCGCTTTTTTAAACGTTGCGGCATAAGCGGAATCAATATGGTCAGCAATGGAACATGAAATTGCGTCAGTGCGGTTGACTAAGAAAAAAATAATGGCACGGTGACCTTCTTGTTTTATTTTTATCAATTCTTCTAAATGTTTTTTTCCTCGTTCCGTTACAGCGTCGGGGAATTTAATACAGCCATCATGTAAAAGAGTTGTGTTTTTAATTTCGATATAACATTTTTCTTTTTGTTTATTTTCTAATAATAAATCAAAACGAGTATGAGCATTAATTTTAATTTCGCGTTTTACGAGATGGTAATCTTTCAATTCAACAATTTTTTTTTCAGCGATAGCTTCTTCAACAATAAAGTTTGGACGTGATGTATTGACACCAATAAATTGTTTTTTTGAAATTTCAGTTAGCTCCCACGTAAATTGTAATTTTCGAGTGGGGTTATCAGATTTTGATAACCAAATTTTTGCACCTGCATCTCCACATGTTTTCATGGTTCCTGTATTAGGGACATGAGCTGTAATCACGTCTCGCTCATGAGTAAGTTCTGCATCGCAAAAAAAACGTTTATAACGTTGGATAAGTTTGGCTGATAGGAGAGGTGAATTAAATTTCATTCTTCTTCATCTTTTTGCAAACCCTCTAAAATTTCTTCATTGGCTTCAAGGTCTTTAATTTCTTTGGTGGAGAGCATTTTGATGCCATATTTTTTTAATTTTACAGCATACACATGATGACGTTCTCTAAGGCGACGTAACGT
>CAZFSQ010000084.1:0-7701 GCA_964521975.1 uncultured Oligoflexales bacterium
AGTGCCGCGCATCACGGTGATTACTCGTAAAGCCTACGGTGGTGCTTATGATGTCATGAATTCAAAACACATCGGGGCCGATTTAAATGTTGCATGGCCAACGGCTGAAATCGCCGTGATGGGAGCAGAGGGTGCGTGTAATATTATTTTCAGAAATGAAATTAAAAATGCAAGTGACTCTGAGATGAAAAGAAAAGAATTGGTGAATAATTATCGTGATGTTTTTGCTTCTCCTTATATTGCTGCTGAAAAAGGTTACATTGATTCGGTAATTCTTCCGAGTGAAACGAGGCAAGTTCTCATTCAAGGACTGGAAGCTTCTTACGGTAAACGTCATCGTCGCCACCCTCGTAAACACGGAAACATTCCATTATGACAAAAATTAGACACAATATTAAAAAAGTTTTGATCGCTAATCGTGGTGAAATTGCTTTGCGTATTATTCGTACTTTGCGTGAAATGGGAATTCGTTCCGTGGCTATTTATTCAGAGGCTGATGCAAGAAGTTTACATGTAAAAATGGCTGATGAATCCGTTGCGTTATCTGGGGTTTTATCAAAAGACACTTATCTCAATATCCCAAAAATTATTGAAGCTGCAAAGCTAACTCAAAGCGATGCGATTCATCCTGGGTTTGGTTTTCTCTCTGAAAATTCAAATTTTGTTGCTGAAGTAGAAAAACAAGGAATCATTTTTATCGGCCCCACGCAAGATTCGATGTTACGCATGGGAGATAAAATTCAAGCAAAAAATTTAATGATCGCTGCTGGAGTTCCTGTTGTGCCTGGGAGTCGAGAACCCTTGGATGAGAAAAAGTTAAAATCCTTTGTCAAAGAACACGGCTATCCTGTCATTTTAAAAGCCGCTGCGGGTGGTGGTGGTCGTGGGATGCGAGTCGTGCGACAGGATCAAGATTTAACTCCATCACTCGAAGCCTGTCAAAGAGAAGCGTTAAACTATTTTGGCAACGATCAAGTCTTCGTTGAACGCTATATTGAACAACCGAGGCATATTGAATTTCAAGTTTTAGGTGATGGCCAAGGCCATGTTGTTCACCTATTTGAACGTGATTGTTCGGTGCAAAGGCGGCATCAAAAATTGTTTGAAGAAGCACCCAGTTCTTACCTCAACGATTCGCAAAGAAAAAAATTGGGAGAGATTGCAGTGATGGCTGCCAAGTCTGTGAATTATCGCGGTGCTGGCACGATAGAAATGATTTGCGAGTCACCGGAAAAAGTTTATTTTATGGAAATGAATACTCGCATTCAAGTGGAACACCCTGTCACGGAGATGATTACCGGAGTCGATTTGATTCATGAACAGATTTGTATCGCCAGAGGCGAACCTTTGCGTTTTAAACAAGAAGATATCAGAATCAAAGGTTGGGCCATGGAAGCACGGATCAATGCCGAAGACCCATGCAAAGGATTTATGCCAACACCAGGTCGCATTAAAAATCTTCATTTACCCCACGGGCCTTTTACGCGACTGGATACTCATATTTATGAAGGATATGAAGTACCCGAATTTTATGATTCGATGATTTGTAAAACGATTGCCTGGGCCGAGAATCGTTCAGCATGTTTATCTCGCATGGAACGCATCTTATCCGAATTATCCATCGACGGCATTGCCACTACCATTCCATTTCATCTAGCATTATTACAGCACCCAAAATTTTGTGATGGCAAAATCACCACACGATTTTTAGAAGAAGAAGAAAAATATTTTCAAGATTTTTATCAAAAAAATTCTGAGATGACCGAATTAGAACAAATTGCTTCGCAAGTTATTTCAGCTATCCAAATTCAAAATTTAAATAGCTCAAACATTCAACCCGCCGCAGGATACGATCATTTTAGAAACCGATGGAAAAATAAATCACAACAAGAGAGTGTGCGAGGGGATTTGTAAATAAAGTTGACAAATTTATCAACTTTTTATAACATTGATCATGGATCGAAATGTATATCCTCTACAGGTCACAATTAATGATCGACAATTAAGTCGTGTCATTATTGATCCGCATTATCGAGAAAAACATTACGATATAGATGACAGTATTATTTTAGAACTGGTGCAATCTTTAAATGGTGGAAATTTTGAAATTGAGAAACAGGATGAAAACTTTGAATACTTTGCAGTTGAGCCAGTATTTTTAGAAAAAAAAACTTATCGCATTGTTTTATTGCTTTGCCTTGTTGATGATTTTATCGGTGTCATCAATGCCTTTCGAGTCAGGAGAAAAAAACATGAAAAAAATTAAATTTCCATCACAACGTGAATTAAAGAAAATACGTAAACAGTTAAATCGAGGAGTAGCATCAGAAACTCTATCCCCTCAAGCTTCACCAGTAGAACGTATGAAATATAAATTATGCGAAAAATTTATCATTTATAAAAGAGAGAATGAACTTTCTCAAGTAGATTTAGCTCAAATTCTGGAAATAGATGAAGCATTAGTGAGTAAATTACTCCATTATCATATTAAGGAATTTACAACGGATCGACTCATCAAATATCTTGCCAAGATTTATCCAAAAATTGAAGTGGATGTGGCAGTGTAAGTTGATGAATAACCACCCCCACGACATCCACTTACTTGGCAACCTTTACTTAAACCCATATTTTTTTAATGAAAAGAATTTAACATTCGCTCTTGCTCTGTCTGGATATGCGTTTCCTGATTTTTCCAATGAAGACACCATACGCCATTTTGCAGTTTTGCATGAACTCGATAAAATAAAATCTCCATCACGTCGCGATGAATTTTTGCGTGGGCGTTATCTTTGTCACCATGTACTCAATCGAAACGCATCATCACAAGAAAATCTCATCATACAAAAATCAGATAATGAATTTCCCATCTGGCCCACTGGTTTTGTGGGTTCCTTATCGCATAAAAAAAGTATCGTAGGTTGTCTCATTGGAGGAAGCTCACGCTTTCAAAGCATGGGCCTTGATATCGAAACGCTCGAAAAATTTCACATGGGACTTATGCCAAAAATATGCAATGAAGAAGAATACTCCTATGTCACCGACATAGAGGCTCTCGCCATTATTTTTTCTGCGAAAGAAACTCTTTTCAAAGCTATTTACCCTCTTGGCAAAATATTTTTTTATTTTCATGATGCGAGGATTGTTGATTTCAATACTAAAGAGCAACAAATCACTTTTGAATTAAAAAAGGACGTTGCAAAAAACTTTGCTACTTCGCAAAAAGTTACAGTTAATTTAGGTCGGATTTTTTCTCAAGAAAAAAAATTGTTAGGCGTGTATAGTTTTCTTTTGGTTTAGCTGGCTGGTAGATCCCCCTCCTCACAGGAGCACTTTTTTTTTGAATCCCCTCCACCTACCAGCTAAAAAACATCTTATGGGTATTTATTAAAATAGTGAAATACATAAGTCCTATTTTTATGATATAAAATTTGTATGATGAATTTTTTGAGGATACCCTAAATGGATTATCGTTACCTAAGAGCGTTTTTACTCGTAGCACGTTACGGCAATTTTACGAAAGCCGCCCAAGAATTAAAAATTGCTCAATCGGCCATTAGCCGACAAATTAAATTACTGGAAACATCTCTTGGAGTGCAATTGCTAGTACGTTCGCCGCAATCTGTTTTGTTAACCCCGCGAGGACAAGAGCTTTTTGAACGCTTGAACTTATTTGATCAATGGACAGAAGATCAATTTGGTACGAAGAAACCCATTGTTCGCATCGGAACTTTAGAGGGGCTTTTGACGCACTGGCTCACCGCTGAACTTTCCCATCAAATTCATGAAAAGTCTCCCAATTTTTTTATAGATGTCACCAGCGAAGATCGCATCATCGAAGGCTTGCAACAAGGGAACCTCGATATTGGCGTTCTCACCAAAAACATTCAAAGCGACACGATTACATCCGTCGAAATTATGAAGGAACGATTTTCGATTGTTAGTGCAAAGGAAATAGATTTAAAAAAACTGACATCCTATCGCTGGGTCATGGGCCATCATCGTGAATATATGAACCATGTTCTCAATAAAGATCCTGAACGATTTATTATGCTTAATTCTATTTATGGAATTTTAAAACTTGTTGAAAAAGATATTGGCATTGCCGTTGTTCCTACTCACGTTATTCCTAAAGGATCACACTTGAAGCAATACCCTGTCGAAGATCTGCAAAAAGAACCTGTCTATATGGCGACACTTAACTATTCTCGCTACCCAGATTACCTGAAAAGTATTGTTGATATTTTGCGTTCACCCATATAAATTTTAATCTGATGTTTTTTTAACACAAAGGAAGTCAAACTCATGACAGCAACATATTTTGGTTTACCCGAAGAAGTAAAGTTTTGTAAGAAATGTGTCTATTCCAATCAACGTCCACTTTCTACGGATGAGTATTCACATCAAGCGTCCACAAAAAAAGAAACTTTAGATTTTGACGAGCAGGGCGTGTGTCTCGCTTGCCGACAGATGGACGAGGTTTTTGAAACCATTAATTGGAAAGAACGTGAAGAAGAACTTTTTCAATTTTTAGAAAAATATCGCAGTAAAGATGGCAGTTATGATGTTTTGGTTCCTGGCAGTGGCGGTAAAGATAGCTGTATGGCTGCTCATCTTTTAAAATATAAATTTGGGATGCATCCCCTCACCGTAACATGGGCACCGCATTTATATACAGATATTGGTTTTCAAAATTTTCAAAATTGGATGCATGTCGGTGGATTTGATAATTATCTTTTTACTCCCAATGGCCGTATTCATCGCAAACTCACAAGACTTGCTTATGAAAATCTCTTACATCCTTTTCAACCTTTTATCTTAGGACAAAAAACATTTGCCCCCAAAATGGCAAAACAGTTTGGCATCAACTTAGTTTTTTATGGTGAAATGCCTGGACAATATGGTGAAAGAATCTCCACTAAAGTTAAAAAGTTTGGTGACTCTGATCAAGGAACGGGATTTAAATTGAAGTATGGCGATCCTAATAATTTAATGCTGGGCGGTGTGAGCGTTAAGGAACTCAAAGAAAAACACGAAATGACCGACCATGATCTTGCACCCTATATTCCGATGGACCCTAGCCTCATTCAAAAGGCTGGCGTTGAATTTCACTACCTCGGTTATTATGTTAAGTGGGTTCCCCAAGAGGCTTATTATTATGCTGTTGAACATTGTGGGTTTAAAACAAATCCAGAGAGAACAGAAGGAACTTACAGCAAATATAATTCTATTGATGACAAAATTGATCCCTATCACTATTGGACGACCTTTATAAAATTTGGCATCGGTCGTACAACTTACGATGCTTCACAAGAAGTCCGTAATAAACATTTAACAAGAGAAGAAGCGGTGGCACTTGTCCATAAATTTGATGGGGAGTTTCCTAAACGCTATTACAAAGAAATTCTTGAGTATATGAATTTGACAGATGAAGAATTTCACCGCATTGCTAATCAATTTAGATCACCTCATTTATGGGAAAATAAAAATGGTGAGTGGCAATTAAGACATCGCGTGAGTTAAATTATTTTTGTACGAACACCACAACTTAACTATCAAAAAATTTTATTTCTCGTTGATCACAAGCATCGCGATTTGCCAGCCCTTTCTCTCATCGGTGCTCACTTAAAAAAAATGGGATTAGACGTTTTATTTTCTCCTCTCTGGGGTGAAGATCCAATCATCAAAGAATCCAATCCAGCCTATTTAGTTTTGCCCAAACCGATTTATACGAATAAAAAAATGATGCGGTGGAAATTAGAAGGTCGAAAAATATTTGTGATTGATACGGAAGGAAACCCTCAAGATACAAAATGTAAGTATCAAATTGATATCCATCCTGATGTTTATTTTTTTTGGAACGAAGATTTTTTAAACCGTTATAACGATGCACCAGAGAGCATGAAAAAAATTCTTGTCGGCTGTCCCCGTATTGATTTTTTGACAGAATCTTTTCATTCGCTTTTTCCAAATCGAGAGAGCATTCTTAAAAGTTTAAATCTTGATCCCCAAAAGTTCACCATCACGATAGCTACCAGTACATCTGATACTCATTTTAATAAAAAAAGATTTTTGTTTAAAACTAAACAACGAACGAAAGCTTTTGCAGAAACAAATAACTACGAAGATATTTTGGCTCACCAGTTTAAAATTCGTGAACTCAATCATGACATCATTCGAGAGCTAGCTAAAATTCAGGATATTAATTTAGTCATTAAACCACATCCGAATGAAAACGTCTTTCATTGGGAAAAATTAGTTGCTGATTTAAATGTTCATCAAAATGTTGTTTTGATGAAAGGAACTTCGATTCATCATTTACTACAAATATCTAATCTACATGTCGCCAATCCAGCGTGTACAACTCATATGGAAGCTACAGCTTGGGGTATTCCATCCATTGAACTATTTCTACCAGAATCTCCTACTCTTTTTAAAACTGAACATCTTGGTGTTTCTGGATTAGTCGCTAAAGATATGAATGAGTTTTGGCAAATATTTTGGAAATATAAAAACAAAGAAACGAATTTTCATCCTCAACCCCAATTTCAAAATTATGTGGAAAAATTTTATCATAAATTAGATGGAAAAAGATGTGCAGAGTATGCCACCGTTATATTAAAAGAAATAAAAACACCTACACAAAAACTAAATTCTTATGCAAGATGTAAATTCCAATTAAAAATTGCTCTCCTTGAATTAAAAGAAACGCTATTTCGGATTAAAAATCAGCTCATGCAATTTAATAAAAAACCCTCCCTTGAAAAAGTTGATCATGAAGGCCGTTTTGATAACCGCATCAAATTACATGACGAAGAAACTTGGTATTCTCTTTTTCGCAAAAACAAATTGATAGAATGAATCATCATCAAGAAAAAAATATTGTTGTGATCGGCTTTGGTGGCCTAGCTAAAGAAACTCTGCTTGTGATTAAAAAAAATCCTGAATGGAATTTCTTAGGTTTTGTAACCCATGAAAAAAATAATGACCCAATTATTTTTACGGATGAAGAACTATTAAATTATCCAGAAAAAATTTATGCTGCAATTGGTATCGGCGATCCTAATTTGCGAGGTAAAATTTATATAAAATTCAAACAAAATCCTAATATTATTTTTCCTAACATCATTCACCCTCATGCTGAAATAGATTTAAATGTGGTCAAATTGGGTGAGGGAAATATTATTTGTGCTGGAAGCATTTTTACGACAGATATCCAGATTGGAAATAATAATTATTTTAATCTCGCAATTACCTGCGGGCACGATACCAAAATAGGCAACTCAAACGTCATCAACCCAAGTGTTAACATTTCTGGCGGCATTGAACTAGGCTCTAATATTCTCGTTGGTACAGGAGCCAAAATACTTCAATACTTAAAAGTTGAAGACCATGCTACCATCGGAGCGGGAGCTGTTGTTACAAAAAATGTAGCCGCAAATGAAACTGTCATAGGAATTCCAGCAAAGCCTTTGAAAAAACACTAAGCCGATTTTTTATTTTTTGCTTCCCATTCTTCAAGTGACACCACAAACGAATCACCCTGCCTTTTACCAAGAACCACAACTCCAGCAATTTCATGTTTTACAGGAATATTTTTTCCACCAACATTTAATTTTACGTTATTCGTCAAGAGTCCTTTAACTTTTATTTTTGCTTCGGGATCATAAGAGCACATATTTTGAGCTTTCTTTAAGAAAGCCT
>CAZFSQ010000085.1:0-7654 GCA_964521975.1 uncultured Oligoflexales bacterium
AATAACTTGTCAAAATCAACTTCCACATAAAAGAACAACCTCGTCAAAATCAGCTTTCTGGTCTAAAAACCAGAATTTTCAAACATCATAATGCAAAGGCTGTTCCAATAATTAATTTAGATATTATAAAGAGATAAAGAATGACAATGAGTTTATATTTTGATTGAGTGTCAAATATTTTGACAAAGATGCCCAGGCACTCGCACCTTCGGTGCTCATTGGGCATGACAACTTCATGCACTCGCTCCGCTCGTTGGGGATGACAGGAGGAATACTATTTCAACTGTTCATCAACAGCCTGACTAAAATTTTCCACGGAATCATGACTCTGTAATAATTTTCTACCGTTAAGATAAATAGCGGGTGTTCCATTGACACCTAAGTCGCTCCCTTTTTGATAGGACTTATCAACAAACTCAATAGCCTCTTTTGAGGTTAAACAATTTTTAAAACCAGCTTCTTCAACTTTTAATTTTTTTGCAGTCTCAATAGGCCAATTTGGATTAAGTGATGCTTGATTTGTAAAAGCTAGATCATGATATTTCCAATAATTTTCCATATTGCTCAATTTACGGATACAAAAACTTCCTTGAGATACTGTTTTTGAAATTCCAGAAGGATTAATGGGAAAATCAATATAAACAAATTTTATTTTGTTAGGAAATTTTTTAAAATATTCTGTCATCATTTCGTGGGCATGTTTACAATGAGGACATTGATAGTCAGCAAATTCAACGACAGTTACTTTTGAACCTTCATTTCCTTTGACGGGATAACCTGCTACTTCTATCGACAATTGTGGAGCGACTGGTGGTTCTAATAGCAATTTAAATTTGCCATCTTTTTTTAATTTATCTACCAATTCTTTTTTCTTCTTTACAGCACCTTCTTTTTCAATCAGTTTTTTAATTTCTTCTTTAATTTGATCGTAGGGATAGGGAATTTTACTTTTGTTTTCGTCATAGAATGCTTTCATAGCTTTATCTGTAGCGGGTGGTGTTTTAATTAAATCATTGAGCAAATCATCGTGGGATTTTTTAGATTTTTTCATTAGTTCTTGTACATGCATTTCAATAATTGCTTCGTCAATAATTGCTTTGCGAGCTTCGTACATTTGATATTCACTCTCAAAAATTTGCTGCTGCACCGCAGGGGTTAAGGTGTCTTTAGTGTACGGTTTTTTATTGAGTTCAAATAATGATTGAGCAGATAAAATAAATGGATGAAATGAACACAACAGTCCCATGAAAAGTTGGCGTGTTGCAAAAGGGTTAGATTCTAGACACGACGACGCGAGCAAGCGGAATTTACGTAAGGTAAATGAGCATTGTGAGCGAGGAGTAACGACGAAGATGACCTTTTTGCAACATGTCCAAAATAATTTTTTCATAATTTAGTTTCTTTCTGAGTATCTGTATTATCATTCTGACGCGATAGTAAATTTTTTTCCTTCGATTTCCAAGAGACAAGTTCGACTCGTTCATGATCAAACAACTCCCGCATAATTTTCCATTGCCCAACATCATCTTTGATCCAATATAAAATCTTGCGACCATTCGAGACAAATCTCCCATCGCCATTAAAATTCTGATCCATGATTGTCAGAGCATATTTAGGATGGGTAATGACGCGGAGTTTCTCAAAAGATAAATCCATTTTTTTATAGGCAGCAAATACATTTTTTTTATATTCACCATATTGGATTAAAGACTTACCTTGGTATTCAAAACCTGGAGCGTAAGATTGAATATATCCCCCATGATCTCTTTTCGCCCAAGCATTCCCCCAAACTAAGACTCTCTGAGTCACTTGTTCAACATCACCAGAATGATTGATTTGCTCAGCACTCTCAGCGATGACGACGACTCCTTGATTAGGGTGCAACCATTCTTTTAATAAAATAATAACCGAGTTGTAAAAAGCAACACACCCTTCGGTCACATTTTTTTCTTTCATTCGTCCATCGTCACCCGCACCATGTAACCAAATGCCATATCCTGTCTTGCCGTGCAGTTGATCTATTGGGTTAGGGAAATCTAATGGAATGGCATAAGGCCCGTATTTTTCTGGTAACATTTTTCCGTCTATAATTCCTTGGGTGAAGTAGATTCCTTCAGGAGTTTTTAAATCACCTTGTCGTTCCTTATCACCTAGTTCTTTACCAATTGCGATAGGAAAAGTGTTAATTTGAGAGATACTTTCAAATTTTTGAGGAAGGGTTTTTAATGTGGCATTGAGATTGGTTTTATCAATCACCAAAACGACCACTTCTTTTTCATTGGAATCATGCTGGTCAATATTAAAGTATGAAAAGTTTTCCTGAGCGAAAACATTTCCAATGAAAAAAAATGAAGCAATTATATTTTTCAATAAGTTATTTAAAAACATGGTTACTATTATTTTCTCTTAAAATTTATTTTGATACAAGCTGAGTATTTAAAAGATCTAATATTTCTTGTAATTCCTTAGGCAATGGAAAATTAAACTCCATCCACTTCTTTGTTCGTGGATGTACAAAGCCTAACCTTTTTGCGTGCAAAAATTGCCGGTTAAGATTTTTTATTTTTTCGATAGTAGTAGGAGAAAAATTCTTTGATAATAAGCGACGATGCTGTTGATATATAGGATCTCCGATAATAGGATGCTGAATAAATTGAGCATGAACTCTAATTTGATGTGTGCGACCGGTTTTGAGATTTATATTACATAAAGAAATCAGGTTATGGTAAGTGATTTCTTTTTTAAATACTGAGATCGCTTTTTTTAATTTAGAGGTATCACTTTTTATGAGAGGAATGGCTTTAAAGGTGGTTCGTTTTTTTTCATCACGTTTTATGTATGTTTCAATAATCTGGTCTTCTTTGATTTCTCCATAGCAAAGAGCCGTATACTCTCGCAGATTTGTTTTATCATGGAACTGTTTCGCTAAAAATGCATGGGCTATATTATTTTTAGCAATAACTAATCCACCTGAAGTATCCTTATCTAAACGGTGAACAATTCCAGGTCTCAGATCATTCACATTCGATAATTTTTTTGTATGATATAAAATCCCTTGAATCAAAGTCACTTTATTTTTTGTCCCAGCTCCCGGATGAACAATGACTCCCGCAGGTTTATTAATAACGAGAATATCGTCATCTTCATAAATAATATCCAAGGGCATCGGCTGCGGATCAAGATGAATTTCCTTTGTTTGAAACTCACCCAAAATTTCAACACAATCTCCAATTTTTAATTTAAGTGAAGGCGATTTTTTTTTCCCATTCACCAAAATTAAACCTAAACGGATTTGCTCTTGAATTAAGCTTCGACTGAAATTTTTTAATTTTAAAAATAAGAAACGATCAAGACGAAGGATGTCTTCAGGGGATTCGCACAATATTGTTTTTAGATTCTTCAAACCGTTTCAAATAACTTTGTAAAAACTGTTCTGGATTTGTGAGGCCAAAAAAACGTAAATAGCTTCTTAAAAAACCTTTGGTATAAACCAAAGCAGGCAACCTTTGAAATTTTTCTTCTTCCAAAGCCAAAATATAATCAGGTGATACTTTAATATAGTTTTGAAAATCTTCCAAACGAAGTCCTAATAAATCCCGCATTTTTCGCAACGTCATTCCTTGAGCCAAGGCGTCCTCTTGAAACAATTCCATGATCTTACTTTTCATCTCTAAAGTTAAACGAAAATTAGGTGAAAAAGTTCTCGGCATAGAGAGCGTTGGTTCACGCTTGGGTGGAATTTTCGTTTCTTCAATTTCATGTGATGGCAATTCTGGATCATAAAATTCAACTTTTCTGAGTGTTGATAAACGATCTTGTTGAACGCTGATTTTATTTTGTTCGTCTTCAAAATCATGACGAAATTCTTCCGTGAGTTTGGTTAAATCCACCACGGTAGAATGATCATTTTCCAAGGCTGGTCTCTTACCTAAAACCATTTCATCATATTTTCTTCGCTGCTGCGGATCGCTCAAAGTATTAAACGCTTCTTCAATGATTTTAAGTCCACTTTGAACATCTTCTTCTTGCACCAATGAATAAAATACAGGCGAATCTTTTTGATAAAGGCTTTTTAAACGAAAATAAGCCTCGCGAATTTCTTGAGGTGATGCTTCAGGAGATACCGCTAATGAATCATAATAATCTTGACTCATAAAGATGCATCCTCTTTAGACGCTAAACGAGATAGAGCATTTAAACTAATTTGCGATAAATTTTTCATAAAAATAGAATGAGGAAAATCTTGCTGAATGAGATGACGATTACGTAAAGATTTCCAAACAGCTTCATCGTAATTTAAACTACCTAAATAGAAAGACGGCACACCAAAATATTTTTGCGTGATAATTTCCATTGACTTTCCGATGTCCAAATCTTTTTGCGTGCGAGTTTGGTTCATGAGAATTCCCAAATATCTCCCAGAAATTGCCGCCGTAATATTTTCAATTAAGTGTGGATAAATTTTTTCCATCTTTTTTAATTTTTGCGGATAGGTGCTCTGCATACCTGCTGCTGTCTTATCGGAATAGGTCAATGCAGTTTTTAATTCACATGCTTGAGCATATTGTCCTGTACGCTTTCCGACATGATCCATGAGCATCCATAAAGATGATTTGAGAAAAGTATATGCATTTTCAATCGACGTTGGTTCAGGAAGTACCGTTAAAATTCCCAAATGAGCTCCGAGAAAAAAAGATAGCGTGTGCTGGTCAGTCCCCGCACCTAAATCTAAAATAACAATATCTATCCCGTGATCTTCTTTCGCATGTAGAATAGCATTCCAAAGATTCGCAAGATAAAATGGTTTTCGTTCATTTGCATTTTGAAAATCTTCTGGTTTACCCGCAGGAATAAATGATAACCGTGGAACTTTTGTTTCATGAATAATTTCTTGAAATGATCGTCGTCCGTGAATTAAAAAATCAGATAACGTGCGATCAGGAATGCTCACACCGAATTGAGTATGCAAATTAGGACAACCGATATCAAGGTCAATGACAAGGACACGATAATTTAATTCGGCAATTTGTGAGGCCATGTTGGCACTAATCAGCGTTTTACCAATGCCACCCTTACCTCCACCAATAGCGATGAGTGTCGGAACTTGTACCGGAGGAATGATGATGTTGTCAGGAAGACCCAAGCTCCATGCTGATCGAGTTAAATGCTGGGAAGTTAAAGGAGCATTGATGGTCCGCAATCGCAGTCCCAATTCCCTTGTGAGAGCTAAATTCTGAGCATTTTTTTGGTAAAAACCTAACTCAAAAGTCATACGTCCCTGTTTCAGCAAAAATGCTATTGCATAAGTTTCTTTAATTGTAACAGAAATTAAAATGAATAGGCAAATCTAAAAAAATTAAAGCCCCAAAGATTCTAAAACTCTCTCCATAATGTTCTCATACTCTTTTCCCTTTTTATTTTTTTGATGCAAATAAAAATCCATCAAACAACCCATCAGCGACTTATGAATAAGCAATGCTGCTAATTTCGGTTCCGAAATATCTGGTAATTTTTTTTCAACCATCCCACCAGCTAAAATCGCAAAAATTGTTTCTTCACCATTTTTAAGAGCGACAGCAACTTTTTCATGCATTTCAGAATTATGAGCAGAATCTAAAATAGTAAACATTAAAACACCGATATGATGCGGGAACTTTTCAGCCCATAATAATTGTGCTTCAATATATTTCCATAATTTATCGCGATAACTTAATTCTTTGCCATGTACTTTCATTGCCTGAGCAATCAAATCTCGCCCCGTAAAAATAATGTGATCAAATAACGCATCAAAAAGCATTTGTTGTTTGGGGAAATAATAAAAAATAGTCGTCTGCGATAATTTCATCTCAGTGGCAATCAATTGAGCATTAGTTTTTTGCAAACCAAATTTACAAATACATCTTGAGGCTACCTCTAAAATTTCTTCGCGTTTATTTTTTTCTTCTTTCATAACATCTCAATAAAATTTAAATTTATCCTCAGGTAGCCCTACCAAAATTCTTACAATTCGCTGATATTTTTGAGCAAGACTTTCATTGCCAAGTTTACGAGCTATTTTTTCTTTTAATCTAAAAAATTCTGGGTGAAAAACGTTTCTTGGCATGTCTAACTCAAAATAATTTACTTCGATCCATAAATGTTGAAAGTCAGTTTGAGTTTTAGCTTCTGCAAATAATTTTTTAAAAAAAATAGTTTGATCCGCTTCATTATGATAACTCATACCGCGATTTGATAAGGCAGTTTGTAATAAGTTACTATTTTCTGTCTCCAATCCCACAACAAGCATAAATTCTTGCACCACGCTGTGGCTAGTTCGTGTTTGAACAATTTTTTCAGTATCCTTCCATTCCTGAAAAATCATTTTAATTGCTGCCGTATCTCCATTGCTTCCGTCTAATAAATTAAGATGTGATAAAATTTTCATTTGATATTTGAGATCAATAAACTCCATCGTTCCAGGCAGCAGCTGATCCAAACGTGAAAATTTTTCATAAGCCGCTTGATAATTTCCAAAGCGGGCGTGGGTCATACCTTGAAAATATAGATACATCTGATTATATTCTCGAAATCTTTTATTAAATCCTAAAAATTTCTCTTCAATCGTTTTCAATGCCCTGCTGTAATCGTATAATCCTTCTTCATTAAAAAGAATTCTTGCATCGCCGGAAAAAATGGATTTCAGCTCATCAGATTTTCGTACCATGATGAATTCTTGATCATTGATTTCTAAAAATGTTGTTAAACCTAAAAGTTTATATAAAATTTTATGCTGCCGATCTTTGGTGTGAACTAAAATTTGTATAGGTGGCAACTGAGCGAGACTTTGATGATTAGAAGCCAAAAAATTTGTATTTCCAGGCAGTAAATTAATTGCTTTAGCAATCACTGAAATTGCAATGGCGATTCGATCCGCTCCAGGTTTTGTCGCTAGGCGGCCAAATTCTACATAGGGACCAAGTTCTTTTAATTTTTCTTTCAATTCTGGATGATCCAATTCTATAGGAGTTTCTCCCACAATATTTTTTGTCACTCCATAAGGTGAAAAAAATACAAATGGCATACTGGGGTCAGACTTCATAACTCGCATGACTCCATCTATCTCTCCTGAAATTTCATTTTGTCGTACAACATAAGCAATATAACCAGGAGGTAACTTTTGATCCTGTACTCGGATCATATCGAGATAATCATGAGCTACCGTTTCATCCTTTTGATAAACTTCATAAATAAATTCTAATAATTTTTGTGTCTGAGGAAGATGAATTTCCTCATTGGACATCTCTATCGTTTCTCTAATTTCTGAAGTAATCATTTGAAAATGTAATCCCTTGCAACTTGCATCGCCATTTGCTTGATAAGGCAAAAAAACAATCATCCGCCCCAATAAAAAAGACGAATTTGAAAATAAAAAAATTAAGATAAGTCGGATCATTACTGTTTATTTTATCAGCAACCGCATACTTTTTAAACACTTCTTAATATTAAAGTATTTAATTTTATTATACTTAGTAATTACTTGACAAATATTTATTAAATGGTATAAATTATGCAACTTTTCACACGGATAATATTTTCCTCAATGGTTGGGGAAAATAAATCCTTTTAAGTTAGGAGATTTTTATTCTGTGCAATCGGCTTACAATTTTTTACAACA
>CAZFSQ010000086.1:0-7634 GCA_964521975.1 uncultured Oligoflexales bacterium
TTATCAGGAATTAAAAAAGGATTGGAGTTCACCCAAACACCACTCATCGGTGGTGAGACGGCTGAGATGCCAGGACTCTATGCAAAAGGTCATCTTGATCTTGCGGGATTTGTTGTTGGAATTGTTGATGAAGAAAAAATTTTAAATCCATCTCTCGTTCAAGAAAATGATTTATTGTATGGCATCGAAAGTCACGGCTTTCACAGCAATGGATTTTCACTTATCCGAAAATGGTTGAACGAAAAAGATAAAAATTTTGCACAAAAATATATCGAGAAAATTTTAACACCTACCAAAATTTACCACGAATGTATTAACCTTTATCAAAAACTTGGTAATGAAACTATTCACGGGTTAGCCCATATTACAGGCAGTGGTGTTTCAGCCAATTTATTGCGAGTTATTCCATCACATTTATCATGCGAGATTACTCAAGAAAAAATTCCCACACCTTCTTGGATGAAAGATTTTTTAAATTCATTTTCATGCTCGTGGGAACAGGCAGAAAAAATTTTTAATATGGGAATGGGGATGATTGCTGTGGTTAGTAATGAGAGAAGTAAAAACTTTGAGGCTGAATGTAAAAATTTAAATTTGGGTGTGCATCTTATTGGAAAGACTCTTAGTAATAAAGATGCCCAGGCACTCCCTTCGATCGTTGGGCATGACAAGAGGGCGGACCATTCGAGAGTCGTTGGACAGGACAGTCGGGTGATTTACAAATGACGCAGAAACTACAACATATCCTTAAAGCAGAACAATTTGATCGCAATTTACTAGATCGAATATGCAATTTAACCGATGCTATTCGTAAATTTGCTAAAACCAAGGAAGGGAGTTTATATCTTAAAGACCTTCTACCTCACCGCCAAGCCATGCTTTATTTTACACAACCCTCCACGCGAACCTTTCTTTCATTTCTTTCAGCATGTAATATTCTAGGAATGCGTACCAGTGATATTCGCGACTCATCAACAAGTAGCGAACGTAAAGGTGAGAGCCTCGAAGACTCGCTAAGAACTTTTTCAAGCTATGTCGATATCATTATCATGCGATCTCCCATTGCTGGACTATGCGACAGAATTTCTCACCTTCTTGACCAAACTCCTCGTCCTGTTCCAATTGTTAATGCTGGCAGCGGACCCGATCAACACCCAACACAGGCTATCCTGGATGTTTACACCCTAGTCCGCAGTTTTCGTGAATGGGGTGAGCTTGAAAATAAAACCATTATGTTTGTCGGCGATATAAAACGTGGACGAACCGTGCGATCACTCTCAAAACTTTTAACTCATTATAAAAAAATTAAAATGATTTTTTCATCTCCCAAAGAGTTTCAAATGGAAGATGATTTAAGAGGTTTTTTAAAAAACCAAAATATTGATTTTATGGAATCGGATCTGTTTGAAAAATTTTTACCCGATGTAGATGCTGTCTATATGACTCGTGTACAAGATGAATATGATCAAGGTTCTGAATCTAAAAAAGTTGATTACACAAAATATTTTTTGAAGCATGAGCATTTAAAACTGATGAAAATAAATTCGCTGATCATGCACCCTCTTCCCAGAAGAAATGAACTCGATCTTCAAATTGATCACGACCCACGAGCCATATATTGGCGACAGGAGCGTAACGGAATGTGGACCCGCGTGGCTTTATTGACGATACTTATGCAAGTGGATCATCAAATTCTGATGCCAGACTTTCATCACCACTAAGATAAAAAATGAAATACGATTTTCAAAACTCAGATATAAAACTCAAATTGGTCAATGGATCTTTTGGCGATCCCAGCGTTTATACTTTTCTCAATCAATCAGGTGAAGCGATCCTTTTCGATCTTGGTTCCATTGATAATTTATCACCTAGAGAAATTTTAAAAATAAATTATATTTTTGTAAGCCATACTCATATGGATCATTTTATGGGGTTTGACCGTTTACTTCGTGTACAACTTCCCCACGGAATTAATATCACTATCGTTGGTCCAGAGGGAATTGCTAAGAACATTCAAGGCAAATTGCAAGGCTACACTTGGAATTTAATTGACCCTGATCAAATTAAAATTCGTGTTTTAGAATTAGAAAAAGAAAAAATAAGTGAAACGATCATTTCTAATACTAATAATTTTGAAATAGTTCTAAAAGGAAAAGATCCCCAGCCATCCGTTGTAAATGGCAGGGGTAATTTTCAATTCAAATATGTCGAACTCGATCATTATATTCCTGTAATTAGTTACAAAATTACTTTTCCAGAAAAATATCGAGTAAAAAATGATCGCATTTTACAATTAGGTTTTGAACCAGGCCCTTGGATTAGCGTCTTACAAAAAAAAGTTGCTGAAAAATTATGGGCTGATCTAGTTGAAATTGCTCCTGATGATCAAAGAACAGTAAAAGAGTTAACCGATAAGTTTTTAGAAAATTTATCACCTCTCTCTATCGTCTTTGTCACAGATATTGGCTTTACAAAAAAAAATTTAGAAGCTCTGCAAAAAACATTCGGCTCGGCGAGCATTTTAATTTGCGAAGCAAATTATGATGAGCCAGATTTTCAGAAAGCAATACAAAAAATGCACCTCACCAATTATCAAGCAGCTCTCATTGGAAAAATGTTAAAAGTTGAAACCTATATCCCTTTTCATTTTTCTAACATTTATATTTCTGATGGAAAAAATCACGAAGAGAAATCAAAAAATAAATTTTCTCAATTAGCAAATTTGTCTCATCAAGAATTAGAAAACCGTCTCGCAAAAGAATTAGAGAAAAAAAGTGATTAAATTTATTTTACAATACCCCTTCCCTATTACTGTCTTTTCTCTGGTTATTTCTTTTTTTATTTTGGAACTGCGTGACTCTTATTATTTTACTCAGGATGATAATTTTGCTCAATTTCTGCCGGTGATGATTGACGGAGGAAGAAATTTTTTCTCTGGAGTTTTTCCTCATTGGAACCCTTATCAATATGGTGGTTCTCCCTCGGCAGGAATTGGGGTGTATGCCTTAACTTATCCATTGACTTACTTTTCATATTTCATCGCTACTTTTATTTTTCAAAATGAATTTCTTACGATTGAAGTTTTTACGATTTTACATTTAATGCTGGGTTTTTTTACCATGTTTTATCTTTTGCACCACATTTTATCGCTCCATCTAATACCATCATCACTCGGAGCATTATGCTGGGCTCTCGCTGGGTTCAATTTAATTATTGGTCGCTCTTGGTATTATATGAATCCCACTATTTTTTGGTTCCCATTACTTATTATTTTCATGCTCAATTTACAAAATCTCCGTAAATCTTGGTCATGGGTCATCGCCTTGAGTCTTTCCCTAGGATTATACTTTCACGCAGGTAACGTTCAGATGTGGGTTTATTCTTGTATTTTTTTAGGGGTGTTTTTTATTTTAATATGGTTCGCTCAAAAATTAACGAAAAAAGATTTGCTTTATTTAATTCCAGTCTCACTCATAGCTTTGTCGATTATTTTGCCTTTGCTGTATGTTCAACTTAATGAGCTACAAGGCATTGATCGTAATGTTGGCCCCTCGGATGGAATCTGGCATTCTTTAAAATCTCTCTTCTTACCTTATCCACTTTCAAAAGATTCTCACCCTCTTCCTCTCGGCAGCATAGATCACGAAACCATCTCTAGTTATTATTATTCAGGAACAACATTAGCTATCTTGGGATGTGTTGGGACCATCTTATATTTAGTACGACCTAAAAATTATCTTAATTTCTCATTCGCCATTTTAACAATTCTCACTTTTATTTTTTGTCTTGGACCGGATGGTTATTTATGGACTTGGCTCCATCAATTACCCATGCTCAATAAATTTCAAGAACCAGCGAAATTTTTACCTTTCTTTAATTTTTTTATGCTCGTTACCGGCTCCGTTTTTTTGCACGAGATGATTTTAAAAATTAAAAAACCTCATGCTAAAAATATTTTTGTCGCCGCTATTTTTATCGTTACATTATCTTTTGTTTTTTATTTAGTCGCCATCGCCAGAGCCAGTTTATATTCTTATCACAATAAAACTTATGAAACACTTGACCCTGGTTTTGAAAAACACCTCCGCGAAAAACCTGTGCGTATACTTGGGTTCGCTCCTGAAAGAACCATTGCACCAAATTATTCTCAATCACTTAAACATCAGTTCCCCACTTTTTTCAAAGTCTTTGCACCTTTTGGCTATGACCCACTGGTCAGTGCTTTATCAGAATCACATAAGATAATTACAACCTTTCATAGTGACCCCAATTTAGCTGCGGATATTTATGGAATTAGTTTTTTTATCATCAGCCCCCTAGTTGAAAATCCGATTCTTAGTCCTAACCCTACACGTCATTATGCTGAAAGAAATTTGCTAGAACATACGCGACGCGAATTGCTCACGCAGCTTAAAGAAAAAAGTTCCCTCGTTCTAAAAAATGAATTGGGTTATGAACTATGGAAGACCTCTTCATCGCAACCTTTAGTTTTTTTAGATCATCCAGAAAAAAATCCTCTAAGATTTTCCGTCAATGGCCAAGGAATTAAAATTCAGTTACCCTCCCAAATCAATAGCCCCATAGATATAAAAATAATTGTGAATTTCTTGTGGAGAAAAAATTTTAAAGCATTTGCAAATGACCATAAGATAGTTAGCCTTGAAAAAGATCATTGGGATAGAATGCTCATTACCATTCCGCGAGATGCAAAATGGATTGAACTGCGTTATGCTCCTCCGTGGGGAAAAGGATTTTTGCTTGGGCTGATATGTTTAATTGTTGGATTATTAAGTTACAGATTTTTGAGACTTATATGGACGATAAAATAAAAAACATTTTTTTTGATTTAGATGACACATTAATTCCTTCGGAAAAGATTTATGAACTTGCCTATCAAGAAGTTGGCATTGATCAAAATGGTCCTCTATTTTTAGAAGCCAAAGATAAATTAAAGAAGAATTTGAAACAACACACATCCGCACATCATCGCTTACTGTATTTTAAAAATTACTTAGAAATAAAAAATGATTTCTCCTCTGAAAAATTACTCTCCTTGATGAATCAATATGAAAAATCTTTAACTCATTATGCAAAAAAATATTGGCAAGAATTAAATCGTAAAGATTTTTTGATACCGCTAGCAAAAAATTATAAACTTGGCATCATCACCAATGAAACAACTCGCACACAGTTATTAAAATTGTCTGCTATTGACCCTCATTCAAAAAATTTTACATGGATCATAACCTCTGAAGAGATTGGAGTGGAAAAACCTGATAAGAAAATTTTTCTTGAGGCTTTATCCAAAGCAAATTCATTGGCACAAAATTGTTTGATGGTGGGAGATCATTTTCAAAATGATATTCAACCCGCTAAAGAACTTGGATTTCACACGGCATGGGTTGAGGAATTTAATCCTAATAAATCGCCCCATTCCTTGTCACGACTGGCTGAAATTGCTATTATTCTTGAACGATGAGTTCTTTTAGCACAAACCAGCTTTCAGATATCATTTCTCTTTGCCAAAAGATTGGCCAAAACATCCCCTATTGGACCCAAGGAGCGGGTGGCAATATATCCCAGAAGATCGACGGAATGTTATGGGTTAAAAGCTCTGGGTGGCGACTTGATCAAATTGGAAAAAAATCATTGGATGCTGGTCTCTCTTTTGTAGATATTGAAAATTTTCATATCGGTTATAAAAATTGTCATCTTAATGATGAGCAAAAATATGCTGATCTTTTATTACAGGTTTCAGAAGGCCCTCGTCCCTCGATGGAAACCGCCTTTCATGCTTTATTACCCAAAAAATTTGTCATTCATTTTCACTCTCTTATTTCACTTTTAATGTTTCATTATGCGAAAAAAAATTTAAATAAATGGCAAGAGTTCATTGTCTCTAATTCCAACCAAGAAATTAAATTAATCGACGTTATTATTCCAGGGTTAGAACTTGCTCAAAAAATTTCTCAATTTCCAACAGCCCATTTTTTTATTCTGCAAAATCATGGCGTCATTCTACACGATGATTCTCCAGAAATTCTTGAACAATGGAAAAAATTTGAAAATGATTTTTTAGAATTTTATAACATTGATTTTAAAACTCCACCTTCCATCAACTTCCAAAATAAAAATTTCAAACTATATTTTCCCGATACCGTTGTTTTTCGTGAAAAAATTTTAGCTGCCTTGAATTCATCCGAAACAATTCAAGATAATAAATATGTTAATCTATTAGAAATTTATTTAGCTTCTGAAATTTTATTTCATAATTGCCATGATCTTGAAGAATTTCCAATCCACTTATTTAGTAAAGTAGAAAACTTACCCACTGAAAAATTTCGCTTAGAGAAAAATCATGATGCTCAATAAAAACAATCTACATTTGCTTATTCCTATGTCAGGTCAAGGAACTCGCTATCAAAAGGAAGGATATCAAGAACCCAAACCTCTCATCCCTGTCAATGCCACTCCGATGATTGAGCGACTTCTTAAAGTATTTCCCAATGATTGGTCCACGGTTTTTGTCATGGCAGAAAACCATCGAGAGACAGCTTTGCCTAATTTTTTAAAAAAAATTCGCCCATCTCACCAAAGCATTTTTATTCCTCCTCACACCAAAGGCCCAGGGTGGGCATGTTTAGAAGGATTAAAATTAATTCCTGATGATGCACCTGTTTTGGTTTCTTATTGCGATTATGGAATGATATGGGACCCAAGGCATTTTGAATGGTTTGTAACATCGAGTGAATGTGATGCTTGCTTAATATCTTATCGAGGGTTTCATGCTCATTATTTATCACCTACGACTTATGCTTATTCTCGCCTCGAAAATAGAAAGGTCGTTGAAGTTAAAGAAAAAGGATCATTCACAGAGAATCGTGAGAATGAATTCGCTTCAGCAGGAGGATATTATTTTAAATCAGCTAAACTTTTGAAAGAGGCTTTAGAATTTCAATTTGAAAAAAATATTTCCCTCAATCAAGAGTTTTATATCAGCCTTACCGTTGAATCTCTTTTACGAATGAAACCCAACTCCAATGTAACTGTTTTTGAAATTCCTGCTTTTTATCAGTGGGGGACACCTCATGATTTGCAAGAATTTGAATATTGGGAAAAAACATTTAATAATTATTTAAAACCACAAGCATCGGAATTAAATTGTGAGCAACTTCTTATACCCATGGCTGGGCTTGGCTCACGATTTAATTCTATTACAAAAAAGAAAAAACCCTTTATTCATGTTTTTGATGCACCCATGTTTAAGCGAGCCCAGAAAACTATTCCCAAGGCTAAACAAAATATTTTTGTGGGTTTAGATGAATTTAAAAATGAGATGGAAAATTATTTATCAAAAGATGATCAATTAATTTCTCTCGATCAAACCCCAGAGGGTCAAGCTCTTTCAACTTATGCGGGATTAAAAAAACTTGATCTTGGTCAAGAAATTATTGTCACCTCCTGCGATCATGGAATTGTTTTATTACAAGATCGTTGGAAAGCATTTAAAAAAATTACAGATACCGACGCTGCTATTTTTACAATTCAAGGATTCCCACAAGCTAGAAAAAATCCGAAAGCCTTTGCTTACGTTGTACCTGAAAATTCTCATGATAACTTTGCAAAGATTAAAT
>CAZFSQ010000087.1:0-7591 GCA_964521975.1 uncultured Oligoflexales bacterium
CGTTGTGTAACAGCAGATACAAAGCTAACTAAGTGCCATTAGGGCGTGTTCTTAAATTTAAAAATCCACGAAACTTTTCATGCCCAACGACTCGCGAAGCGAGGAGTTGATTCCGCGAACCGGTGAGCGGAGAGGCATCTTAAGGTTATTTTAGACAAAAAATTATATGGTTCGTCTTGAAAATACTCAAAGCACAACTCATCTCAAAAAAGATCCCCAGGCACTCGCACCTTCGGTGCTCGTTGGGGATGACAGTGTTAAGGCACATAAAAAATTTAAGAACAGACCCTACTGAACTAGGGGATTTTCTCCAATATTTTAAAAAAATCATTGATTTTTATTGTGTATAGACAGCCATCAAATTTGCCTCTAAAATGATATCTATGTATACACGATTGCTATCTCTCCAAGATAAAAGCTTTTTTTTATTCGGGCCGCGAGGCGTTGGAAAATCTACTTCGCTTAGGCAGCTTTTACCAAAAGCTGAATGGATCAATTTATTAACCAGCGATGATTTTCTTCCACTTCTAAGAAATCCAGCTGATTTAAGCAAACGTGTTTTAGCTCTAAAAGCTGGAAGTTGGGTGGTTATTGATGAAATACAAAAACTACCGCAACTTCTTGATGAGGTTCATTCATTGATGCAAATGCATTTGGACAAAAAAAATAAATTTGCTCTTACTGGTTCAAGTGCTCGCAAACTAAAACGAGCTGAAGCAAATATGCTTGCAGGGAGAGCCATCAGTAAAAAAATGTTTCCTCTTACTCAAGCAGAGATTCATCCTGAAGAAATTTCAATTCAAGAAATATTAAGTTTTGGGATGTTGCCTGGTATTGTCACTGAGAAAGATAAAACACTTAAAATTAAATCACTAGAATCCTATGTGACAACTTATTTACGAGAGGAAATTCAGCAAGAAGCTTTGGTTAAAAATTTGGATAGCTTTTTTCGTTTTTTACAAGTGGCTGCTATTGCTAATGCTCAGAAAACGAATGTATCGCAGATCGCCTCCGATGCTGGGGTTGCACGCCCTACCGTACATGGCTATTTTGATATCTTAACAGATACTTTGATAGGATATTTTCTTCCTGCTTGGCGACGACGACTGAAAGTGAAAGAAAAACTTCATCCAAAGTTTTATTTATTTGATCCTGGTGTTGTTCGTGCATTAAGTGGCAATTTAAGAGAACCACTTGATAGCGTTGAACGCGGTCATCTTTTTGAAACCTATATTCTCCATGAACTGAGGTCTTATATTGAATATTCAGATATAGGGGGGGAATTATTTTATTGGGGAACATCCAATGATCGTGAAATGGATTTTATTTGGCAGAGGGGAAAGCGAGCCGTTGGGATTGAAGTAAAATCTTCCAATAAATGGAGAAATAAATTTAGTGAAGTTGGAAATGAGTTGGTTGAGGATGGAACCTTACAAGCTGTTTATGGAGTGTACCTGGGTGATATTAAATTAAAAGATCATCACATCACAATTTTACCCGTAAAAGAATTTTTAGCCTCTTTGCAGAATGGAAAAATTTTGTAGATTGTTTAGTATTTATAGCTTTTTATTCTCGGTTTGTGATGGTGTTACCTAAAGCGGGAGATAAAGAGTTGGCTGCGTAGTTTATCCATCATTTGATAAGCACAAGGGATCACTAATAAAGATAAAAAAGTTGACGTGATCAACCCACCAATGGCTGTAATTCCCATCCCGCGACGTGCTTCGTTTAACTCTCCAAAACCAATGGCCACAGGAATCATTCCTGCAATCATAGCAATGGTGGTCATCATAATTGGACGCAGTCTTTGTAAACATGCCTGATGAATGGCGGCGTTTTTTTCTATTCCTTCTTCTCGCAATTGTTCCATACGGTCCAAAAGTAAGATGGCATTTTTGGTGACAAGACCCATCAGTAAAATAATTCCAATTAAAGAATATAAATCAAAAATAGCTCCTGCAAAAAATAAACTGATAATCGCTCCGATAAGAGCGAGTGGTAATGTCAGTAAAATGACAAAGGGTAGGATAAGCGATTCATAGAGCGAAGCCATGATCATATAAATAAAAAGCCCCCCTAGTAGTAAACTGGTGAAAATTCCTGATTTGGCTTCACGAAGAAAACGAGCCTGGCCTTGGAAATCTATTTCAAATTCTTTTGTTTTATCTTTAGGAATTAAATCTGTAATAATAGAGTGGAATTTTTCGAGAGTATTTTCAAGAGGAGCATGAACTTTTAAATCTCCTTCGATCAACCCAGCTCGAATTTGATTGATACGAATAATTTTTTCTGGGCTTCGCCCTATTTGAATCGTACTTATTGCAGAAAGAGGAATGGCTTCACCGCGACTGTTTGGAATAGTCATCGTATTAAGTAAATTTATATTTGTTCTATCTTCAGGTTTAAGTCGAACGCGGATATCAAATTCTTCACCATGGCTTTTTAATTCGCTGGCGATTTCTCCTTCAAACATTCCTCGAATATAATTTCCTATTTCGCTTACAGTGATACCAAACATCGAAGCACGTTTTCGATCAATTAAAATTTGAATTTCGCGACGACCTGATTTTAAATTGGAAACCAAGTTGATGGCTTCGGGTATTTTAACTTTGGCTGAATCTATTAAACTCTCTGATAATTCCATTAAACCCAAGGCATTTTGCTCCTGAGTGGATTGTTGTAGAGCTATCGAGATTTGTTTTTGATCACTTCGCCAACCTGAAGCATCTTGGATGGATAGAATAAGATGTTCTTTATCTTTCAACCTTGCCAAAGCATCATGCAATTGATTTTTAATTTCTTTAGTTGAAAAATTTCGTTCAGGATCAGATTTTAACTTGATAAAAACAGACCCCACATTTTTTTCGCCTAAGTAATTACCAACTTTACTGCTACTTAATTCCAGACCCTCTAAATCTTGTAAGATATTTTCGATTTCTTTAGCAATAGAGGAAGTCTTAATAATGCTTGAGCCGACAGGTGTTTCATAGTTAATTTGAATTTCACCATATTCCGTAGCAGGTAAAAAAGTAAATCCAAATTGAGAGACTAAATACATGGAAAATAAAAAAACAATAAGAGATATGGATAAAACTTTACGTGAATGGAGAAGAGAGTATTTTAATAACCGCTCGTACATTACTAAAAAGTAATGTCCTGCATTTTTTATCCAACGGGATTCACGTGATTTTCTTTTTGGTAAAAGATAACATGAAAGCATTGGGGCCATCGTCAAGGCATCAAATAAACTAAGAGCGACAGCTAGACAAACAGAGATGGCAAAAGCCTCTAACATTTTTCCGACAGTCCCTTCAATAAAAGCAATGGGTAGAAAGGTAGCAATCACGGTGAGTGATGTAGCAATGACCGCGTTAGAAACTTCTTTTGCCCCCAGCAATGAAGCGTCACGAGGATTCATCCCTTCTTCTATTTTTCGCCAAATATTTTCACGCACCACAATGGCATCATCAAGAATTAATCCCACGCTTAAAGTCATCGCCATCATGGTCATGATATTTAAAGTAAACCCAAACATGTAGAGAGCGTAGATAGTTGTGATACATGTTAGCGGGAGGGCAATCCCAGTAATTAATGTTGATTGCCATGAACCAAGAAAAAAATAAACAACCACAAATGACAAAAGAGACGCGATCACTAATGTCTCAAAAACATCCTGTAAACTTAGTTGAATAAGTTTTGAACCTTCAAATACCGAAGCGATCTTAATTTCTTTCGGTAAAATATTTTGAATTTCCTGCATTTTGTTTTTGATTGATTTTACAACTTGAACTGTATTCACGCCTGATTGACGTTTAATTTCTATTAAGATGGAAGAAACTCCATTGACTCTTACGATTGAATTAACATCTTTGAATGAATCAATAACTTCGGCGACATCTTTGACTAAAATACGGAACCCACCAGGCAATGTTTTAATGTGTGTATTTTTTATTTCTTCAACATTTTGAAATTCTCCCAACACACGAATAGAACGTCGTGTAGGTTCTTCCAAAAGTTCGCCTGAAGGAATATTTTGATTGGACAAACGAATGGCGGAAGAAATTTCTTCGGGTGTTAATTTCCATAATAACATTTTTTTATGATCAAGCTGGAGGTGAATTTCCCTCTCAAAACCGCCAAAAATATCAATCTGACCTACACCATCCACTTGTTGCAATCTTGGTTTAATACTGTGTACGGCTGTTCTTTGGACAAGTGCCATGGGAATTTTTTTTGGATCGTTGGACTCAAGTGCAAGAGTGTAAATAGGGTGATCATCCAAGTTGAGTCTTTGCACGAGAGGTTCCTCGGCTTCTGGGGGCAGTTTGGGTTTAATTTGTGAAATTTTATTTTGCACTTCGATTTGAATTGTTTTGGGATCAATATCAATTTGAAATTCGATAATGACTTGAGAGATTCCTTCGCGTGAGTTTGAAATGAGTCGCTCAATGGAGCCAATTTGATTCACTTGCTCTTCGATGACTTTACTGATTTGAGTCTCAATTTCAGAGGGGCCAGCTCCGGGATATTCTGTCGTTATTGTAATAATCGGAGGATCAATTTTTGGATAAAGATCCATTCCAATACGAGAGAGACCGATGATGCCAAGAACAATTAGAAAAAATTCAATCATTGAAATGAATACGGGACGGCGGATACTGAGGTCGATAAGAAAATTCATTTTCGCCACCTATCTAAATACAAATATGAACATGGAATAACCACCAATGATAAAAGCGTTGAACTAATTAATCCTCCCATTGCAGCCACTCCCATTCCTGAACGTGCGGTATTTAATTCCCCCATGCCAAACGCAAGAGGAATCATCCCAGCTATCATTGCAACAGTTGTCATTAAAATGGGACGCAATCGTCGTTTACCGGCCTCCATTAAAGCATCTTTTGGAGATAATAAATTCGTTCGGCGAATTTGTTCGACGTAGTCAATAAGTAAAATGGCATTTTTTGAAACAAGTGCCATGAGTAAAATAATTCCAATCACAGCATAAAGGTCAAGAAATTTATTTGCGATGAGTAACGCAGATAATGCACCAATAATTGCCAAGGGTACGGTCAATAGAATCGCAAAGGGCAATAATAGTGATTCATAAAGAGATGCCATAATCATATAGATGAAAAGAGACCCAAGTCCTAGAGCGATAACCATTCCGCGACTAAGATCACGCATCGACTTTGCCTGGCCCTGAAACTGAAATTGGAAACCTTCATTGGGGAGAACTTTTTCAATGACTGTACTGAGAGATTGAATTGCTTTTCCGAGAGGGACTCCTGCATCTAAATCCCCCTCTAACATGGCTGCTCGCTGACGATCAATACGAACAATTTTTGTTGGAGAAATTCCCTTTTCAAAGGTGGCTAAATTTTTTAGTGCAATAGACGTTCCTTCTTTACTAGGAACAGAAATAAAATCGAGAGCATAATTTCCTTTGCGATATTCTTCGCTCAATCGAACACGAATATCAAATTCATCACCATGACTACGAAAAGGTCGAGGAGTCATTCCTTCAAAAAATCCCCTGACAAGATAACCTACTTGTTGCGAATTAATTCCATAGGCAGAAACTTTTTTTCGATCCAGAATAAACTGTTCTTCTTGTCGGCCTTGACGGAGATTCGAGGTGAGATTTACAATTTCTTTGGCTTCAGTTTTTGCAAGGTCTAAAACTTGATGAGAAATTTTTACTAACTTATTAAAATCCTGTCCTTGAACAATCACCGTTATTTGTTTTTGACCACCTCCGCCTCCTCCAGCATCCTGTACAGACAAGTTCAAATTTTCCTTTTTCTTTAAGCTCTGTAATCTTTCTCGTAAAATGCTTTTCATTTGAGCTGTTGTCACATTTCTTTTTTCTTTGGGTACAAGTTTAATAAATAACGAACCTAAATGAGGTTCGCCTAGTCGATTACCCACTCGCGAAGAAACAAATTGAATGATTGGATATTCACGAAGAATGGTTTCTATTTCTTTGACAAGTTGATCCGTTTTTTGAATGGTGGTCCCCACAGGTGCTTCGATATCAATATCTATTTCACCATATTCAGTAGCAGGTAAGAATGAAAATCCTAGTAATTTAATAAATCCAAGCGAACCCACAAAAAGAAAGAGTGAAAAGAATAATACTCGCTTAGGATGATCTAATGACCAACGTAAAATTTTTAAATACAGTTCAAGAAAATATTCCCCAATCTTATTTTGTTTAGGATGTTCTGACTTTTTGGTGAGATACGCACTCATCATCGGAGCCATAATGAGTGCGTCCAAAGTTGAAAAAAGAATCGCAAGACAAACTGTTAACGCAAATGCAGAGAAAAAACGCCCCACAATTCCAGGAATCCAGGTCACAGGGAAAAATGTCGCAAGCACAGTAAAGGTTGTCGCAATGAGAGCGATATAAACTTGACGAGTTCCCTCAAAAGAAGCCTCTTTGGGAGACATCCCTTCTTCTAATTTACGCCATATATTTTCCCGTACTACAATTGCATCATCCAAAATAAGACCTACGCTTAAAGTTAAACCAAGCAGTGTCATGTTGTTTAATGTGTAATCTAAAATATAAAAACCAAAACAAGTAGCGATAAGCGTTGCAGGTAAAGCTAAGCCGGTAATCAATGTTGATTGTAAATTTCCCAAAAATAAATAAACAACGAGAACTGCCAATAGAGCAGCAAAAATCATTGTCTCCACTACATCGCGTAATGAAGTGCGAATGAGCTGTGCTCCATCAAAAATAATTTCTAATTTTGTGTCACTAGGTAGAATTGTATTCACGTAAGAAATTTTTTCTTGCAAAAGTTGTGAAACTTCCACTGAGTTTGTATCGGATTGACGTTTCAATTCAATGACAACCGCAGAAACACCATGAACACGAGCTATGGATGTTATATCCTTAAAACTGTCATAGACACTGGCGATATCCTTAATGAGAACCGCTTTTCCTTGCGGTAATTTTTTTATCAACGTTTCTTCAATTTCATTGATATGAATATATTCTCCTAGGACACGAATTGAATCGAGTTGATGATTGTTCATTAAGTCACCCGAAGGAATATTGATGTTGGATTTTTCAATTGCTAATGAAACGGCTTCAGGTGATATATTCCAAAGTTTCATTTTTTGAAAATCAAGATCAATTTTTATTTCACGTTCTAGTCCACCTAAAATATCAATTTGGCCAACTCCTGATACTTGCTGCAATCGAGGTTTGATAAAATCTTGAGCTAAAAGAAAAAGTTTTGCAGATTGAGTGTTATTCTCTTTTTCACTTAGTAGTGCTACCCGCATAATAGGTCGATTTGCAAAGTCGAGACGTTGAATCAAGGGTTCTTTAATTTCTTTCGGTAAAAGCGGACGAATGCGAGCAATTTTATCTTGTACTTCGATCATCATTTTTTGAGCATCGAGTTCCAAACGAAACTCAACGATGACTTGTGAAATATTTTCTTTAGAGGTTGAAATTAATCGCTCAATCGAGCCGATTTCATTGACCTGTTCTTCAACTAATTTAGTCACTAAGTTTTCAACTTCTTCGGGGCCAGCCCCAGGAAATTCCGTAGTAATCGTAACAATGGTA
>CAZFSQ010000088.1:0-7560 GCA_964521975.1 uncultured Oligoflexales bacterium
ATACGTTCAATCGCGTCAAAAATACGATGAATAGATTTTTCGGTATTATTAGCGTGCTGCAAAAAAGTCATCTTCGTCGTTACTCCTCACTCGCAATGCTCATTTATCTTAAATAAACTCCGCTTGCTCATATCGTCGTGCCTAGAATCTAACCTTTTTGCAACACGCTCACTATTGTTTTGAAGGTTTTGCATGAAAGTAATTTTCCAGATATGTAAAAACCATTTTACCCAGTTGATCAAATTCAATATTTACAAGACTGTCTGGTTTTAGCTGATTTAAATTGGTTCGTCTAATGGTTTCAGGGATAAGTGAAAAATCACATTCAACACCATTTTCATTTTTATGAATTTTTTGAATTGTAAGACTGACACCGTTAATCGCTAAAGAACCTTTTGGAATAACCCAATGAGCATCATTTTTAGCAATGAAAATTTTTAATTGTAGACAATCATCATGTGGTTCTACTGCGACAGCTAGGCCAATCGCATCAATATGCCCAGAAATCCAATGCCCCCCCAAAGAATCCCCCACTCGCAAAGCTCGCTCTAAATTAACTGTTTGATTTAATTTGAACGCTTTTAAAGTTGTGGCTTTTAATGTGTCGGGACTGATATCAAATTTTAAAAATGGTAAATTCATGTCATCCCCAACGCCTCCCTTCGGGAGGCGTGCCTGGGGATCTTTGACAATGCCCGAAAGAGTCAAACAACACCCATCCACACTGATACTTTCACCTAGTTGCAAATTTTCTTGACTCAAAGGACTTTCAATATACAAAACAAGGGAAGATCTACTTTGCTCAACTCTTGAAACAATTCCTTGATTTTGAATAATGCCTGTAAACATAGCTTTGAAAAAATACACTATCTAAAAGTGAGAGCAAAGAGACATTTTTAGAAACTTTACAACCTAAAAACAATGTGTAAGGATATGTGTAAAGAGGAGAAACAATATGCCAACTAATTTAGCTCTTGATGATAAATTAATTCTCAAAGCCCAAGCTCTTGGCAAACACCCTTCTAAAAAGGATGCGGTCAATGCAGCACTCAGAGAATACATTCAAAACCGTGAGCAACTAAAAATTATAGATTTCTTTAATACAATTGAATTCCATGATGATTATGACTATAAAAAGCAAAGAAAAAAGAAATAATGGTTATTGTTGATACCCCCGTTTGGTCTATTGCTTTGAGAAAAGATGGACACGCTTCTGAAAAGATGCGGCATGTGTTACAAGAATTAATAGTTAATAAAAGAGTTGTTATGCTTGGTCCCATTCGGCAGGAAATTTTATCGGGTATTAAGCACGAAACTCAATACGAAAAGTTTAAAAATAGTTTGTCAAATTTTTCTGATGAAAATATTTTAACTTCAGATTATGAAAATGCAGCTCAATATTACAATATTTGCAGATCCAAAGGCATTCAAGGTTCAAATACAGATTTTTTAATTTCTGCAATTGCTAAAAGAAATAATTTTTATATTTTAACACCTGATAAAGACTTTCAGTCATACGCAAAATTTTTAAAATTTAATTTATTGGTTATATAGAACTTCATTGTCCTTAAAAAATAATATAATATTTTCTAATGCTATTAACTCAAGACCAAACTCAAAAAATTAAAGATCTCGCCCAAAAAATTAAAGATGACGAAACCTATTGCTTTTTTGAATCACGTAAAAATGTTTCTATCAATGATCTCTACTCGTTTTCGCCAGAGCATTGTTTTGATTTAATGCGAGTCATTGACCCTCTGAGTCATCCCAAGTTTATCAGTCACCGAAAAACCTTAGGCCCACTCATTATTATTTTAAAAAGAGTTATGTTTAAGTTCTTTAAACCCATTTTAAATATCGCATTTATGCGACAACGAATCGTCAACAATAAAGTAATGCATATGGCACAAAGTATCGTGTCACTCGAAAAACGAATTAAAGATTTAGAAAATGAAATCAAAAAAAATTCAAATTGATCAAATGCTCCCTTCCTATTCTATGTACGATGCCGTAGGTACTGAGGTTCGACTGCTTAAAAATTTAATTGAAGAAATGGGGCATTCATCCACTATTTATTACGAGCATAAAAATCAATCTACAAGCGATCATAGTGTTGATATTAAAAAATTAAATATTAAAAAATACTCTCCCTCGCTGGTTATCTATCATTACTCAACAGGGTCATCCTTGGTCAATTTGCTATATGATCGGCACTTCCCGACAATCAATCGCTTTCATAACATTACACCCCAAGAATTTTTTCACCAGGACTATGAAACATCTTATCGAGTATGCTGCGATCAAGGCTATGCCGAAATGCCTATGGTAAAATCATTCTCTCATGAAAGTTGGGCTGCTTCACAGTTTAATGCCAAAGTTTTAGACTTAGCTGGTTTTTCAAACATTAAAACTGTTCCTGTATTGCGTCACTATGACAATTTATTGAAACAACCATCACATATTTCATTAGAAAAAATGATGCGAGATGGCAAAAAAAATATTTTATTTGTCGGTCGAGTTGCCCCCAATAAAGCACCTCATGATTTGTTGATTTTACAAAAAATTTTACGCGAAGTTTTTCCTGATATTAAGACACGATTAATTATTGCAGGACATTTGAACATGCCTTATGTCCCGCTGATGCTAAAACCTTTTTCAGAAACTTTAAACTTAAAAATAGAATGGCAATTGCCTCAACATGAAGAAAACTTCAAACGTGCAGATATAATTTTCACTGATGTTATCAACGATGAATTACTTGCAACATTATATCGCAATACTGATCTTTTTTTATGCCTGAGCGAACACGAAGGCTTCTGTGTTCCACTCATTGAAGCCATGGGCTTTGGAGTTCCCATCATCGCTCATTCTCAAGCGGCTATTCCTGAAACAATTGGTTCAGGTGGAATTTTGATTGATAAAACTAATTGGCCCGAAACACTTAAACAAGTTGTGGAAGTTTTAACCTCAAAAGAAAAGTCACAAGAATTGAGAACAAAAGCCAAAAAAAGAGCCGAAGATTTTTCTTTTACACAGATAAAAAAAGAATTTCAGGATTTGATTTTAGCTAAATTGAACTCTCTAAATTCGTAGAATAATTCCCAAGAGTCGCCAAACTATTCATTCGCGAACGGTGATAAAATGCTTTTTGTCCTGCCGAAAAATTTCTTCTGGAACCAGCCCAACCTTTAAGTGCTCCTGTTTGAAGTGCTCGGCCATAAGAAAAACTAAGTTTCCAAGGCAAATCTTTTCTTTGTTTATTCATTGAATTTAAATTAAGTGTTGCTTCCTCATCTGATTGACCACCCGACAAAAACACAATACCAGAAACAGCCGCTGGAACAGTGCGTTTAAAACATTGCAATGTCAGTCTGGCAATTTCTTCCGTCGATGCTTTGCGTGAGCACTGTGTTCCCGAAATAACCATGTTGGGTTTTAATAACATTTGCTCTAATTTTACGTTCTGCCAACGCAATTCTTCAAACACACGAAATAAAGTTTTTTCAGTAACCTCATAGCAACGCTCAATCGTATGAGAACCATCCATAATCACTTCGGGTTCAACAATAGGTACGATATTTTCTGATTGGCAAAGAGCTGCATAACGAGCCAATGCATGAGCGTTAGTATAAATACACGCGTCCGTTGGGGCGGTGTCCGTAATTTCAATAACTGCTCGCCACTTTGCAAACCGAGCACCAAGTTCTCGATATTCAACTAATCGTTCTTTAAGACCGTCTAAGCCTTCTGTAATTTTTTCATGGGAAGAAAATGGTAGGGTCTTTGTTCCTCTATCAACCTTAATCCCAGGAATAACTCCCTGACGATTTAATATATCAACAAGTCTTGTCCCATCTTCTGCTTTTTGGCGGAGTGTTTCATCATAGAGAATAACACCTGAAATATAGCTTCCTAAGTTTTCAGTCGTGAATAACATTTCACGATAGTCTCGGCGATTTGATTCCGATTGGGGGACATTAATGCTTTTAAATCTTTTTTCAATCGTACCTGTGCTCTCATCTGCTGCTAAAATTCCTTTGCCGTCTGCGACGAGATCTTTTGCTGTTTTCTCTAAATTGAAACTTGTCATTGAAACACTCTCCTATTTAACTTCAAAATTTGTTTCCAAAATAATCGCATTTTCATAGGTTGTGACATTGGATAATTTCAGTTGTAATTTTTCCCCTAAAGCAGGTGATGGAACTTTAAACGAAACTAAATTTCTATCCAAATCAAAGAGATCGTATTGTAAATCAATCATCACTTTTTTAAAAGCATCTTCATCAAACCCTTTCGTCTCAGGTTCTGGTTTTAAAACAGTAAGAAATTTTCCATTAGCTCGAATATTTTTTAGCTTTTTTACACCCATGCCTAAAAGTTCTAAATCTTCTTCAAAATTTAAATAAACAGGCAGATCAAAATCCACCAAAAATTCATAGTATGGAAGTCCGCTCACTTTAACCACCGTGCGTAATTCTTTTACTTTTAACAGCAAGGGTAAATCAACATCGTTAATATCTTGATTCTTTTCCAAGGATAGTGAACTCATCGTGCGAATTTCTAACTCGACAGGCTCATCGTGCTTAAATCGTGTTTTAGCATCAGGAATGAATGAAAATAGTTTTTCTGCCGTAAGATCTAAATTTTGATAAATAGGATCTTCAGAACTAATATTCATTCTAAAAAGATCAGACTTTCTGGCCTCGTTTAAAAATAAATTCACAAAATCGTAGGATACCCCAAGAAAGCTTTGATCTTTCTTATATAAAGTTTTTAAGTGATTTCTAAAAATAGGGTCATCTAATTTTTTGATGGGAGGCAGTGCATTGATTCTTAATCCCTCGACGGCTGTACTCATCCCTAAAGTAAACCGCATAAATTCTGGATCAATCAAAAATGAATTGGGATATGCATTGAGTGTAAGATTAAATGGTTTTACAAAACCAAGATTGAGCGGCATCTGTAAAGACAACTCAAAATCTTGTTTCATCGCTGAGCCAATTTGATTGCTGAGTTTAAGCATTTCACTTTCAACGCTCTTTTGAATAAACCCAAGCATAAACTCATTCGCAATGACAGGAATCGCACGACGCATGAGCCAATTCATACCCAACAAAACATTGCAAGATTTTGGTTTGGATACATGAAAATTAGAGGGGTTCAATGAAGTACGCACATTGGATGTTGTAAATGAAACATATTTTTTATTCTCTACAACAGGAACCAAATCAGCCGAAAACGGAATCGGGTTTTCTGGAGAATACACTGCTAAATCTGAACAATAACGAGTATGTGCTGAATTAAAATAAACTCGCTCGATACGAGTATTCAATCGGTTAACTTTACTAACAAGTGCCATTTTATTTTGCTGCAAAACAAGATCCACATCCGACAATACAAATTCGACATGAATTCCTTCGAGACCAATATAGCCAAACCCTCCCGGCAAAATTCCACTCTTAGACACAGGGCCAGGAATATCCAAATGAATAATTTTTTTTGCGAGTTCCTTTTTAACAAGAGACATTATCTTTGCTACATCGGTTTTGCCTGCTTGAATTAAAAAAGCCTCATCGACAGAGGGTTTTTGCGGAACTTCTTCCGACTTATACAAACTGCTCCGCGACTGAGAATAGGCGGAAAAGGTAGAAATTCCCCCGCCCAATAATAGAGCCAAAAACCAGTTAGTTTTTTTCCATTTCAATTTTTGTTGTGTTTTCATACCACCCCTCCTTCATTCTTCGTTCGTGAATTAATGCCCATGCACTTCCTGAATATATCTTACCTAGCTTTTCTATTTCACTGTTTGGCTCCAACTTAATTGTCTCTGATTTAATGACAATATTCACAGGCACTTTATTGCAAGAAATTTTTTTAAGTTGCAAAATGTCCTTCTGGGCATCTTCAAGGGTATCATAAAAAATCACCTGAAAATTGCGGCTCGGTTTTTGTGATGGAATATTTAAGTTAGCGGATTGATTTTTAAAATCTCGATAAGGATCTACCATCCCTGAAAAAACAGTGTCGATTTTAGGACGAGGTTTGGAAAAATGGTCGGATGATTTTTTAGGGCGAAACTTGCTGGAACTAGAGTTAGATCGAAAATCGCGGCGTTGTTTATTTCTGTTATTGCGAAACATTAAATTAAAATCCCCTCTTAATGTTGCTAGTGAATTATAAGAACATATCCATAATTTTCTTACAACACAAACTTGCTATTTAAAACAAATTTAAGTTACACTCGAAAAATGTCATTTACTAAGCGTGACGTAGTTGGTGCTGTACCCAAGTGGCTAAGGGAAGTGATTGCAAATCACTGATTCATCGGTTCGAGTCCGATCAGCACCTTTATTTTGAGTTTACTTAACAGAGGCATTATCTCTCGCAATGGATATCACAAATTCAAACACAGAAAACAACCTCATTCAGTTTTGGAAAGATGAATGGCAAAGAAATTCTGAAAGCGAAAATATTTTTTCCCAGATGGGTAGAAACTCATACTCTCTTGTAGATTATTTTTTAATGTTAAAAGATGTGGTCGATGTTCTTCAGTTTCAAAAAACCGACTGCTTTTTAGATGCTGGAGGTGGAGCGGGGTATCTTTCCATGTCCGTTTCTCCGTATGTCAAAAAGTCTGTAATTTATGACTACACAATCTCTCTTGTCGAACAGGCTAAAAAGCTCTGCCAAAACTTTGGTAACATCAACGCCTATCATGTCGATTTACTCTCTGACACAGCCTATCCCGATGATACTTTTGACAAAATTTTAGCAGGGTCTATCATTCACTATTTTGGAAATATTGAGAATATCAGAAAGTTTTCACAAAAATTATTTGATGTTCTCAGACCCAATGGAAAAATTATTTTTGTGCATAACCCAAACACAGAAAAATATGATGCGTTCATGCATTCTTTTGATGCTCTTGATTGGTCTCAAGAAAAAAAAGAACGAAGCAAACAAAAATATGATTTACAGTTATGGACGACTCCCCAACAACTTGCAGCCATTGGAAAACAATGTGGGTTTAAAAAATGCTATGAGTCGCCAATCAACCCACAGCTTTTTCAAAGTAAATATATGTATAACTTTGTCTTTGAAAAATAAAATTAGCCCATGAAATCTATTGACCAAATTGCGATAGGCGAAAAAGTTTTTTATGCAACGCTCGTCTCTCAAGAATTGCATGATGCCTTTGGGAAATTATCGGAAGACCTTAGCCCTATTCATACAGACATCAACTTTGCTAAAAAAAATGGCTACCCTCAATGCATTGGTTACGGTTTCCTGATCGGAACAATCCTTTCCAAAATTTATGGCACTATCTTTCCCGGCGGAAGTGAACTTTGCTTAAAGCAAGAATGTCATTTCCCGCATCCTTATTTTGTGGGGGATACTCTTGAGTTTAAAATTGAAGTCATCGATAAAAATGTTGATTTCAGAATGCTCACCGTAATGACAACGGTTGACAATCAAAACAAAAAAAATATTTTCAGAGGAAAAGCTGTTTTTCAATTAAGTTTAAGTGAGTCAACAAAATGAATCTCTATGAGCATGACC
>CAZFSQ010000089.1:0-7551 GCA_964521975.1 uncultured Oligoflexales bacterium
CATTTTTTTAAAGAGGAGATTGAAAAAAAATCTCCTCTTGCTTCTTATAAATGGCCGCTAAAGCGTGCGTGGCTTATAACATTTTTAAGTACAAAAAATGCGGGCGAAATTTTTGGATTTAAAAATAGTGAACTTGCTGATGATGTATTGCAAAAAGCGATACAAAAAAATAATGAAGACATTCGTTACTCACAAAAAAATAGATGGCAAAGCCAGCATCCATTTGTCAAAAATATTTTATTATTGGGAAAAATATTTCAAGTGGATGAATTTCCACAGTGGGGATGTGTGACCTGTGTTCGGGTAGAGACAGCCAATGTTGGATCATCCTTTCGTGTAATTTATGATCTGACCAATATCAAAAAGTCATACTTAAGTATTCCTGTGGGGCAATCCGGCCATACACATTTACAAAATTACCGCAATTTACATAGCGGATGGTCTCAAGGAAATTATTTTAATTTTTAGTTTGACAATTCAATTTTTGCTTCAGGCTTTTTGTTTGTGCCAGGAAAAATTAATTGAATGGTAAAAATTTCTGAAGGTTGATTTTTAAAGTCGAGTGTAAATAAAGATGTTTCAAAATTAAAAATTCTTTCATCGTTAGGTGATGGTCGAACAAATTCGAGAGGTATATTTTGTAAAGTTACATTTTTATCGCTATTAAATTGTGCTTTAGCATTTTTATAATCAATAATCGCTTCGGGGAAAGAGAACTTAATAATATTTGCTGCAAGTAGGTCTACACCCTCACTAAAAATAATGTCTTTTGAATTTCCAATAATTTCTTCGATATTTCTTTTTTTATAATCTGCAAAATTTTCTTGTGCGATGATAAAGTTGAATTTCATTTTTGGATGTGCTGCTCTTAGTTCATCCAATCTATACTTTGCTGCTTCTTTTGGACTGTTAACTCCAGTTCCTCGAAAGGATGGAGAATCATACCCAGAAGGTTCTCCATCAGTAATAAAATAGACCGCAATATTTTTTTGACTATTGCGTAAAATATCTTTGGCTAAAAAAAGTGCTTCATCGTAATTTGTTCCGCCGCTATTGTGTTTGCAAAAATCTTCCGCTTTTAAGTAACGATCTTTTATAGATTTAATATCCGTAAAGGGAAACATGGTCATTGCATCGCTACCGAAAGAAATTCCTGCAATATTAATTTTGTCGGAAGCGTAGCTAGCTTTTAATAATTTATTGACGAGAGCATTGACGGCATCTAATCTTTTGCATGTCCCATTTTTTTCTCTATCTATAGCCATGGAAGCTGACATGTCGGTGATGAATATAATATCCAAGTCTTCAATCTTACTTGCACATAATTCTCCGGCAAATTGAAATTGTGTTTTGGGTAGAAATTTCATTTTCGATTGAATCTTTGTGAAACCAGTAGTGCTATCGCATTTTGATTCTAATTTTACAATTTGTCCTGTTTCTACTTTTTCCATAATAACTTTATTAAATTCTCCATCTTTAATTTCTTGAAAAGGTTCCGAATCCATACTTTTAATTTCTATGATTGGAATAGGTGATGAAGTTGCTGATGGAAGTGTGGTGGGTGTAGAAGATGAAATTGGAGAAGGAGATGGAGAAAAACTTTTTACTCCTTCAGAAAAATTAGAGTCTGAGCAAGAAAAATAAAACCCCATGATAAAAAAATAAATTTTAATATGTCGTTCCATTTTACCTTTATCGGAATTTTTGTTATTAACTTGAGTGAATTCTTCAACTTGTTGGAATAATAAAGAATAGTCTATGTGAGTAGAATTTTAGTCAAAAAATTTAATCTAAGACCGATGGGTTTTATGGTTTTGTTATTTGAACGCTTTTAAAGAAGGAGTCTGGATCATGTTACTAATTAAAATAATAAGTTTAGTTTTATGGGTAGTGATGCTTTCATTTTGCGATAAAAAAGCTGAAGATCTCGCCAGTTCAACATCCAAAACATCGACAGATGATGAGGAAGATAAAACTTCATCGACAGCGGCAGCGGGTTCCTTAGCATTAGCTTTTCCAAGTGATTTGAATTTATCTTCGTCGATGGAAGCAGATAGTTCTGGTACAGGTTTAAAATTAGGAAGTGATGAAGAAATTGCAGTGAGTGATGAAGTTTTAACTCCGACTGAGAGAAAAGAAATTATTGAAGACATTTTAACTTCAACAAAAATTGAAAATTGTTTTCAGTTGGTTTTTCAAGAAATTCCGCAACCGGGATGTTTCTCAGCGAATCTTTCACGAGATACTTGGAGTGCTAGTTCAAGTACCTATGTTGTGCATATGCCAAGTGGTATAACACGATTATTATACGGTGATGGTGGTGTTTTGAAGAAAGATGAGGCGGATGGAACAGCTTGTTCGGCTGCGGCATCGAATTATTTTACGCAAGATGCTATTTCTTATGTTGAGGTTGGAAAACAATTATTTGCAAGTATGGTATGTGCAAGCAAGTTTTTAAATATGGAATTACCAACGGTCAGTGGAACAGCATCAGTAGATTATAAAAGTAAACTAAATGAAGTAAGTAGTGATATCAAATTTGAAGTTGCCAAAATTAGTGCTGAAAAAGGTGATGATGGTGATGTCTATACAACAGAATTATTAGCATCATACAAAGTCGATAGCTCAAAAAGAAAAACCTATTCTTATTTTAGACATCAACCTGATACGAATCGAGGACATGTTGTGGTGATGATTTCAGGTTCGCCTAATTCACTGAACGAAGCGAATGCAAGTTTGCTTTTAGATGGACAGATGCCTCCTCCTCCTGGTGGGGGAAATCCTCCACAAGGTGGTAATCAAATGCAACCTCCTCCAAGTGGCCAACCACAAGCAGGTGGTGCTCAGGTGGGTAATGTTAGTGAAAGCTCAAGTAGCAGTGGTGTTACTGCTGTTGTGTCAGTGAACTACATTCAAACTGAAAAAGCGATGCAGGTTCAACTCAACCGAGCTAATTTTCAATCACTCACCAGCTCAAAACATCCCGTGAATTTTATTAAGGCGGATGGAACTTTTGATCGTAAAGCAATTAGCGATCTTGATGGAAGTCATGGCGTAGCAGACAACTTTTTTAGTACACGATTTGTCAACTTTTCAGATCGCAAAGAAAATTTAACTTTTGCAAAAGGAATTATTGGATGGACAGCAAGTTTGTCCGATGGAAGTTGGCGAGCATTTTCTTATAAAGTTAAAGAAGATGCTTCGGGAAATCAAATGGCCGAATCGACTTTTGGATATGAAAACATGAGTGCTCAATATGGTGAACCAGGTGCTCCTAAGGGGTTCTTTTGCTCATGGGCACAAGGTGGATCTGAAAATAGTTCATCCAATGTGTTTTTAGAAAGTGCGGGACCGTCAGGGCAAGGTAGCAATTTTGTACAGTATCAAGTTGCTACACGTACAGCGATAACCAGTGTATTCGAGCATGATGATATAGAAAGTAAAATGAAATATGTGGTGGGACAAAGTGATTGCGGTTCTAGTAGTGATCCAACCCATTTCGATATGGCGACAGTGAATTCTCAGGATGGGGCGATTGATGGATTTACGCCGCCAACCGAATCAGAATTAAGTGTTGTCGGAAGTTACTTGGGTGGTGTTGAAATGTCGTCAAGTTCAGTTGTGGATTTGGATGTTGAATAAATTAATAAGGATCGGGTGTCTTAATTTCCCCATATGTTGCAAGTAAGCGGTCAGCTTCTTGAGCAAGAATATTTCTTGGAATAGGTTTATCGAATTGAATCATAAACAGGTCGCCGACGTTGCGAACAATTTTACCTGTGATATTTTGCAGAGCTGAGCGATTACCAAAATATAAATGAAATGGAAACGATTGTTTCGGTTTGATGGGTAAATTGGGCGAGGCTTTAAATTTCAAACCCGATTCAGATATGTCGATAACATCAAAAACCCCGACAGGAGTTTCAAGAGTGGGACGATCGGTAGGGGGATACTTCATTCTAAAGTGTTTACGATCTTCGGCGGTCATGATTTTAAAAGTCCTCCAACTAAGGGCATGACAGAGTGTAAAAAATGCCTATCTAAAACATTCATCTTTTAAATTATTTTTCCGAAAAAAAAACTATGAATAAATTATTTCACATTTTGTTTTTATCTTCCTTGTTTTTTTTGTTAAATGAAAAAAAAATTTTCGCACAAAAAAATGATGAGGATATTTTGATCAATCATACCCAATTAAAATTTGGATATGGTATTGAAACCAACTCCAGTAAAGGTTTTGAACAACAAGGTGGATCGTTCGTGGTCATGAATATGGGAAAAACCTTTCCATCAAATATTATTTTGGGATTAGAAACATCGGGGATGGGTGTTCAGGGAGATAAAGGAAAATTGTTTCGACTCTCGTCGGGTCCATTTATTCAGAGTTCAATTTTTAGTGATACGGATTTACTTTGTTCAGTGGCTTTTTTTAAAGAATCGGTGAGTAATTCACAACTTGGTGGTCAGCAATTTTATTCTCAAGGTCAGCTGATTCAGTGGGAAGTTATAAGAAATATTTATTCATCATCTAAAATTAAATCCCAATATGGAATGCTCATTCAACGATACTCTGGTGATTTTCAGTTTGCTTCAGCTATGGATGTAAATTATCAAAAAGAGTTACAGAGCCAAGTGAGAAATAGTGGATGGGTACGGGGTATATTTATTTCTTTGCTATTTAGTTTATAATTAAAAATATGAATCAAGAAAATTTATTACATCAAGCCCATGTCGCCTTTCAAAAGTATTTGGAGCGAGGAGAATCAGCTTTAAAGGAATTTAAGCTAGGCAATTTAGAACTAGGATTAATTTTTTTAAAACGCAGAAACGCTGCATTTCAAAATTTTAAAGTTGCAGAAACTTTATTAAACGAAAAATTTCACATGACATCCATTCAAGAAAAGCAAAAAAATGATTGGGAGCAAATTATAAAAATAAATACAGAAATTGAGGATTTTTTAAAAAATTCCAAACAAGAATCCTTTCGTCAATTGCAAGAAATTCCAAAATTAAAATTGCAATTAAAGAAATTTCTTTCAGGAAATTTTAATGAGGGCTTGGCAATTGAGCAAGGAATATGAGAAACTAAATAATAAGATCAAAAATAATTTTTTAATTTGTTTTATTTCATGGCAGAGAGCCTTGGAGGTTTAGCATGGAAAGTTCATCAAAGAAACGGATTGCTTTGGTGTTTGGTAGTCTTCCTTCCGTCGATGAGATTGACCAGTTTCAACTCATACAAAATCAATATCATGTGGATGTGGTGGCCCCAGAATCTATCTGCGGTTACTTAACGCAGACAAGCCGCTTTCAAGATTTACAATGTGTGGCATTAGCTGATTATGATGATAATACAACATACCTGCCTGGTCTTGAGAAGGTGTTGGGTAATTATGATATTGTGATCGTTAAAGAGCGTCTTGGTCTTTATGCTTATCAAGCCGTGAAAGCAAAATGGAAAAAACATTTCCGTTTACTTTGTTGGGTGGATAATGCCACTCCATTTCCTGCGGAAGATATTTCACAGATGCGAACTGTGCGTGAGGAAATTACCAATGCAGCAGATGGTTTTTTAGTTCAGAGCGAAGCAGCAAAAACTGCTTTAATGGTTGAAGGGGTCGAAGCGGAAAGAATTTATTCGTTTAAACCATACATCACTAAACCTGTTAAGCGAACGAAACAAAATAAAGTAAAAGCTATTGAGCAGCTTGGTTTGAAAGATGGTGATTTTGTTCTTGCCTACTTTGGTCAAGTAGAATGGGAAGAGGGCTTGCTCGATCTAGCTCATGCGGTGAAACAAGCTACGCAAAATAATGCGGCACTTAATCGTCGTCTCAAAATTGTGTTTTGTGGTATCGGTTCTTTTTCAACGCAGTTGCGAGATCGTTTTATTCAATTGGGGATGGATCGAAAAACTATTTATGTTGCTCCATCGCGTGATGCTTTTGAAACACTTTGGTTAGCGGCAGATGCCGTCTATGTATCGAGTTTGCCTGGTCGCGACCGTATTGATTTAGACCCATACCGAATTTTAGGAGCGATGGTAAATGAAGTGCCGGTGATCGCAACAAGAAATTCTGTTGTAGAGGAATATGTTGGCAAGCACCGTATTGATTTTTGCATGAATTCAATCGACAGTTTAGTTGAAGCGATTACGAAAGCAGAATCAACCGCAGCTCTTACTCATGACATAACGAAGAAAAATAAAGCAACCTATGATAAGAATTTTTCTCAGGAAAAAGTTCGTGAGTCGATGCTCGCAGTATTCAAGGATATTGAAGGTGTAGCTGTTGCTGTAAATCAAGAGGCAATTGATTCACAAGTTACAGAAGTTGAAAATAAAGTAAATGCAAAACAATACCTCGCAGCGATTGATATGATCGAAGGAATTTTTGCATCGGATCAAGTACCTGTTCATCATAAAGCAAACTTATATCGTTTAGTGGGAGATTGTTTTACTAAATTAGGTGATCCTGAGAGTGGAAAAAATGCATACATCCAAGCAACGGAGCTTGATCCTTATGCTGCCAAAGCATTTATTGGATTGGGAACAGTAGGTCTTGTCAAAGGTAGTCACGACATTGCCGTGATTCATTTTCAAAAGGCAGTGAGTTTGGCTCCTGAGGATGAAATGGCTAATCTTGGATTGGGTCTTGCGTTCCAAGGTTTAGAAGAATTAGAGGAATCTAATAAGTGGGTGAGAAAAGCTCTGCAAATTAATCCAGAAAATCAAGCAGGATTATTTACGCTCGTAAAATTAGCTTATGATCGTAATAAATTTTCAGATGCTGAACAGTCGATTGGAAAATATTTAACGCTTCATCCGCATGATCATCACATGCTTTATACCCTTGCAGGAATTTTATATAAGAATGGTCAGAATGATGAAGCATTAGCGAAGTTGCAAGACATCATCAGTGTTGATCCGCTTGATGCACGTGCTCATAGTTTGGCAAAACAAATTCGTCGTCAGCAACAAGCACAGTCAACATCTGCTGGAGCGAATGCAGGTGGCGATCGAGGATAAATTGTTCTCTTATGCTCAAACGAATTACTATCAATAGCAAAAACATAACAGTTCCTGTGCCCCTTCACAGCTTCGGTGAGGCGATGGATTGGGTACAAAAAACTTTTATCCAAGAAGGTCACACCATCACGGATATTCATTTGAATGGAAAAAGTTGGAACGATGAGAATTACAATGACCCTATTTGGAACAACGCATCGCAATTAAATAGCGATGCTGTGTTAGAGATTCGTATTGATTCGCCAATGACATTAACAATTCAAACGCTAGAGACACTTAACAACCTGTCGGTAATTTTAGATCGCGATTTAAAACCTATTGCGGTGCAATGTTGGCAAATGAAACCGAGCGAATATCCCGAAGTGATTGAAGCTCTGCATGAGGATATTGATTTGTTTTTAGATCTCTCCGACCATTTGCGTGGAATTGTGGATACGTCAGTAAAAATGGCCGCAGGGATTATGGCGAACCTTTCGCTTTTAGAAAGAGTGAACGCGAGTTTGAAAATAGCAAAGTCGAATTCT
>CAZFSQ010000090.1:0-7495 GCA_964521975.1 uncultured Oligoflexales bacterium
AGCTGACTGGCATGACAAATTCTAATGCCCTCTTTGGTTAGATAATCTTTATTACCTTTCATATAAACTTGAAAAGTAGGAACACCAGGGAATTTTCCTAAAATATATTTCAGATGTTTAGAAGGTTCGACATCCGATAATTTACTTTCAATAAAGAATTTCGGCTTACTATTTTCGGTAATTACAAAATCAACTTCTCGGCTATCAGTGTCACGAAAATATCGCAACTCCATATCTCGTCCTTCACTATCTTGTAACCAATAAACGTATTTTAAAAGATGCACGGCAATAAGATTTTCAAATCGCATTCCTTCATCTTCAATCATCGTCCAATTATAAAGATAAGCTTTTTGTTCTTTTTTTACGGCTCTAATTTTTTGGGCACCGAAAGGAGGAATTCTAAAAATAGAGTAAAGGCGTTCATAAATGTTTAACCATTTTTGTAAAGTTTTGTGGGCAACTCCTAAATCTTGGCGAAGGTTTTCAATAGAAAGAGGCCCGCCAACACATTGTGGAATTCTCCCTAAAAGCAATTCGCAAGTACCCAAATCTTGTATCTGTTCTAAGTTTCTTAAATCATCTCGAACAATTCGAGCTTGATACTCTCGATTCCATCTTCTTACATCGGTTTGCGACTGCGAAAAAAAAGGTTCGGGAAAACCGCTATAGTGAAAAAGATCTGTTAAAATTTTTGGGTCATTCGATTTAAACTCAGCAAAACTGAGAGGCATGAGCCTCAAATAGTGATAGCGACCTTGTAACGAATCTCCTCCAAAACGATACCAATCTAAACGTCCACTTCCTGTGACTAAAATTTTTCGTTTTTTTGCTTTATAGACAACACCTGCATCATAAAGTGATTTCAGAAAAGCTCGCCATTTTTTATATTTATGAAGTTCATCTAAAATAAGCAAAGGCGAAATTCCTAATTCACGATCCAATATTTTTGTACGATCTTCTTCAATGTCCCAATTCAAATAGACGAATTGTTTTTTAGATACAAAGTGTGTGCTAAAGAAAGTTTTTCCAACTTGGCGAGGTCCGCCCAAAAAAACCATCTTTTTTTCTAAATCTTTTTGCAATTGATGTTGGATATAACGCTGTAGCATACAAACATATATTACGGGTGATTTAGACAGGTGTCAAATTTAATCATGATTGTTTTGGATGGGTATCTAAATTACTTCTTAAATTCTGTTCAGCTTCCCAACCTTTCTCCTCTTTGCCAAAATAAGCAAAACCTCTTTTAAAAAGGTACGCTAAAAAATGAAACATTTTCTTATCACTTTTTTTCTTCTCTCATTATTAAACTGTAAATCACGAATCACCACCAGTTCCCCTCAAGACACGATAGTTCGAGATGAGAAGACGGGTCACGTTTATTTTATCTATGAAGATCATGAGGACATTGTTTGGATTTGGAGATGTAATGACCATATCAAAGTAGCATCATTAAAAGATCTTGAGGTTGGTTGTCCCGATAATGATGAAAAGGGGATACGAGTTGCACGTTACACACACAAGTTGTTGGTGCAACAGACCTTGATCAACTTGCGAGTGAAATAAAAATTCCTAGAGGTGATTCAAGGTATGGAAGTTTTTCCAATAACCTGCAATTTGCAAACATTTCAAAATATCACCAGGAAGTGGATCGCGATCTTCGGATGTTTGTTGGGAAACCCTACGAAGGTGATGAATATATCAAGATGAATAATATCGTGCGAACGATGGAATATCTTTTTGGAGTAAGAAATAATACGGTCGGGGTTTTAAGATCGCTTGTGAAAGAAAAACAAACTTAGGATCACAGTTTACCGCCACTCCATATTTATGTTATAATTATGGAGTATGATTAAACGTGAGAATAATATACTAGAATTACTTAATAAAAAACAATCTATTTTTGTGTTTGGGCCTCGCGGCGTAGGAAAAACGCATTTAATTGAAGGTGTTTTTAAACAAGAAAAAGAAAAAAATATTTTTATCAGTTTATTGCAATCGCAAAATTATAGAAAATATTTGACGAACCCGGAACTTTTGCGTCAAGAGATTGAAAGACAAATTGTAAAGACCAAACACCATTTTAAAATTGCCATTGATGAAATTCAAAAAGTGCCGCAACTTTTAGACGAGGTTCATTATCTCATCGAAAAATATAAAAGCCGATTGACATTTTGTTTATCAGGCTCTAGTGCGAGGAAACTTAAAAGATCGGGGGCCAATCTTTTAGCTGGGCGAGCGATTACAACGAAACTTCATCCTCTTAATTCACGTGAGATCAACATTGATTTATTTCGTGCATTAAAATTTGGAACCTTGCCCGATACTTATCTTTCAGAAGAACTTGAAATCGAAAAACTGGATTCTTATATCACCACTTATTTACGAGAGGAAATTCAAGAAGAAGCACTTGTGCGGCAGACGGATAAATTTGCTCGCTTTCTTGAACTAGCAGGCCAACTTCAAGGAGAGCCAATCAATTTTACAAAGTTAGGAAAAAGTTTTAACGTCACGACAAAAACCTGCCAAGATTATTTTGAAATATTAGTGGACACGCTCATTGCGATAAGAATTGATGGTTGGTCCCATTCAGTAAAAAAGCAATTGCTCCAAGCCCCCAAATTTTATTTTTTTGATTGTGGGGTACTGAATGCGATTAATGGTGACTTAAGAAGTGAATTAAGAGGCACATCGTATCGTTTTGGAAAACTTTTTGAGCAATGGATTATTAATGAGATTGTGCGAATGAATGATATTCATCGCATGGGATTACGTTTTAATTATTGGCGAAGCGAGTCTTCTGGGAAAGAAGTGGATCTCATTATCTCACGTTCGACAGCGAAACCAATTCTTGCCATTGAAATAAAATCATTTGAGGTCCCTAATTTTGAAGAATTCAAAGGACTGGAACTTATTAAAGAGGATTATCCCAAATTGCGAAGAATGTGTTTTTCAAGAGTGGAAAGGCCGATTGAACATGAAGGAATCGAGATAATACCTTGGCTATTAGGGTTGGAAGAGTTGATGAGATTGTAGATTTTATTTTTCAAATAAAGTCTTTTAAAAGCTATATCTTTTCGGTGTAAGAAATAATACTGTCGGGGTTTTGACATCGCTTGTGAAAGAAAAATAAATTTTAATAACGTATAAATAATTTGCTAATACTTTTTCTTATTAGGGATTTACGACAGGGTTCAGAGAAGGTTTTTTTCTCCAATTATTAAAAAATTAAACTTAATAGAGTTCCTACCGACAAGACATGTTGTGAGGTTTGATTTATAAATTAAGGTAAAAAACTTATGATTGAAATTCTTAGCAGTAATTATGATCGAGAAAGTTTTATTTTAATTGTTGATGATGATCAAACGCTGCTCAAATTTTTTAAAATTCATCTCAATAAATTCTTCTCTCATGTCATGGTGGTTAAGAATGCGAAAGAGGCGATTGATACGCTCAAAGAAAAAACGATTGATCTTGTGGTGAGTGATATTCGGATGCCAAAAGTCGATGGGTTTCAACTCGTGAAAAAAATTAGATCCCAAGATCCTTCTATTCCAGTGGTGCTTGTGAGTGGGGCGATGCTCTCAGAAGAACAAATTGAAGATTGTGAAAAACATGTGGATGGTTTTTTAAGAAAACCATTTTCGGTGGACGATCTTCATAAGGTGATCACTCGTGGCATGGAGCGAAGAAAAATTCTTAAAGAACTGCGTCAGCTTATTCCTGATAATAAAACTTTCATGGATATTGTTTATCACCAGAAATCACCTAAAAAAGTCCTTGAAGAGTTGGAATCTGAAAACTTGATCCGTGAAAAGATGGATTTGCTTAAAATCGGTTAAAATTCAACTTTGGCATTGATTTGCCCCTGTGTTATATTTCGTAAGGTACTTTGTCAGTGACTGATGACTAGCCGTCATGCCCAACGACTCTTGCGAAGCAAGAGGAGTGCCAGGGCATCTTTAAAAAATGAAAAGATCCCCAGGCATTCGCACCTTCGGTGCTCATTGGGGATGACATAAGATTTATCAACCATCACCGCATTGACCTCTTATTTCGTCGTCTCTTTATTATGAAAAATGGGGGAACTCTTTTATGAAAATTAGCGTCTTTGGTATGGGTTATGTAGGAGCCGTTTCCGCAGCTTGTCTATCTCGCGACGGGTTTGATGTTTTGGGTGTTGATATTAACCCTGAAAAAATCAAAATGCTCAACGCGGGCATTCCTCCCATTATTGAGCACGGTTTAGAAGATCTAATTAAAAAGGGTCTACAATCAGGGAAACTCAAAGTAACCACCGACTCGAATGAGGCTGTCTTAAATACTCAAGTTTCTTTAATTAGTGTAGGCACACCATCGCAACCTTCGGGTGCTCCTGAAATGGATTTTTTATATCGTGTATGTCAACAAATTGGGTCTGCTTTACGAGGAAAAAAAGAAAAACATTTTATTATTATTAGAAGCACTGTATTTCCTGGTTCGACTAAAAAATGCCAAGAACTTATTCAAGAAACAGCAGGACATAAAAATTTTCTAGTGGCTTTCAACCCTGAGTTTTTGCGAGAAGGTTCTGCCATTCAAGATTATAATTCTCCAGCTTATACAGTGATTGGAACTCATGATGATGAAATGGTAACAACAATCAAAGCCATTTACCAGTCGGTCGAAGCTCCTGTGATTAAAACCACTCCAGAGACAGCCGAGTTGATCAAATATACAGCCAATGCATGGCACGCGACGAAGATTACGTTTGCTAATGAAGTGGGTCGATTAGCTAATTCTTACAATGTGGATGCTCAAGATGTCATGAATATGATAACCCAAGATACAAAGCTTAATATTTCATCAGCCTACTTACGGCCAGGTTTTGCCTTTGGTGGATCTTGTTTGCCGAAAGATGTGAGGGCACTAAATTATTTTTCTAAGTTAACGGGAGTAGAGGTTCCTCTCCTCGCAAGTTTATCCTCATCCAATCAAAACCATATTGAATATGCACTCAATAAAATTATTCGCTTGGAACGCAAAAAAATTGGCATTTGTGGCATTTCGTTTAAATCGGGAACAGATGACCTACGCGAAAGTCCTGGCGTGGAATTGACAGAGCGACTCATTGGCAAGGGTTTTCAGGTTAAAATTTATGACCCCTCTGTTTTTACGGCCAAACTTGTCGGAGCTAATAAAAGATTTATTGATGAAAAAGTTCCGCATCTTTCAACCTTACTGGTTAAAAATGTTGAGGAGTTATTACTTCATACAGAGCTTTTAATTATTACGAATGGTGATAAAGAGTTTTTACCTGTTTTTGATCAGGTGCAAAAAGATATCCCTGTGCTGGACCTTTCTTGTACTTTTAAAAACCAAGCTAAAAGTTGTCGCTATTTTCCATTAGTATAAAAGGTTTGAGTTCTTTTGAAACTTTCCATCGCTTTATTAATGGAAAAATTAATCTCGTGTGAGAGGGAAAATCGTTTTTTTGATTTAACGATCAAAAACCTTCCCTTCTATTTTGGTATCAGAACACATCTTGTTCACGAATTATCAAAACAACTTGAGCTTTGGGATTTGGATTCCTATTCGGTGAATCGACATAATTTTAATAGCCGTAAAAAAATCAAAAATCTTTTAAGCCATCTCTTTTTTTCTAATCCAGTATCGCTAAAAAAAAATCGCGATTGTCTTATTTTTCAACATCCACGCATGGTGGATTTTCAAAACCAGCAAATTGATATTTATAGTTATTTTCTAGCGGAAAAAATTCCATCGAAAATAATTTTTCAATGGCCGAATTTATATTCAGATTCTCTGTTACCTCTCGCTCTAAGCCATGACATTCATCAATATGATTTTTATGCCATCTGGCGAAGAATTTCAGATAAATTTTTAATCAATTATTTTTCAGAGGCCAAAAATTTAGCAAGTGAAATGAATAAAATTTTAAATCAAAAATTTGATCACGAGTTTCAATTAGTCCAGTTTATTTATAATAAAATAATTCATTTTGTATCTGAGTATAAGATCGCAAAATTTTTATATAAAAAAATTAAACCTAAAATTATTTTAGATGTTATCTCTTACGGGCATCCAGGGTTAGTCTTTGCGGCCAAAGATTATTCAATTCCTGTTGTAGAATTGCAGCATGGGATTATTTCACACCTTCACCCAGGGTATCACCTGCCAGATCAAGAAAAAAATATGCTTAAAAGTTTTCCAGATTATATTTGTTTTTTTGGGGAGTATTGGAAAGAATCGGCATGTTTTCCGCTGACGCAAGATCGTCTGAGAGTTGTAGGGCATCCATATTTCCAAATATCGAAAGAAAAATATAAAAACAAAAACCCAATCAATAAGAAAAATAAAATAATTATCATTTCGCAAAAAACGGTAGGAAAAAATCTTGTAGCCCTAGCTCTGGAGCTTTCGGAAAAACTGCCAGATGAAAAATTTATTTTGAAACTACACCCTAAACAAAAAAACAGTTGGCGGGAAGAGTTCCCAGAACTTCTTCGCGAGAAGAAAACAAATCTTGAAATTTACACCTCAGAAAAACCGCTCTATGATTTATTTTCCGAGTCAAAAATCCAAATGGGAGTTTTTTCCAGTGCTCTTTATGAGGGGATGGAATTTGGTTTGAAAACAATTTTAATGAATTTTCCGGGTGTAGAATTTATGGAGAATCTTATCCAAAAAAAAATGTGTTCTCTCGCATTGAATACTGAGGACGCAATACAGAAGATTAAAAGCTTGTCGCAAGATGAAAATATTTTCGCTTTAGATCAGAAAGTGTTCACTTCATTTAATTCCCAAGCCATCGAGGATTTAATTAAACTCCAATGAAAATTCTCATGGTGCATAATTTTTATCAAATTCCTGGAGGAGAAAATGTTTCTACCGAGCAGGAAATCAATTTATTAAAAAATCATGGTCATGATGTAAAAACTTATTTCAAAGACAGTCGAGAAATTCAAAATTATGACGCGATTCAAAAATTTAAATTACCGGTTCAAGCAATTTGGAATAAAAAAGTTTACGATGATTTTTTAAAAATCTTACAGGAATTTCGTCCTGAGGTTGTCCACTTTCAAAATACCTTTCCTCTCATTTCACCAGCAGCTTATTATGCCTGCAAAAAATTAAATATCCCCACGGTTCAGCACCTAAGAAACTATCGCCTCTTGTGCCCTTCGAGTACGGGATTATTACGCGAGGGAAAAATTTGCACTGATTGTATAACAAAAAATCTTTGGCATTGCGTAAAAAATAATTGTTATCATCAGTCGAAAATTCAATCATTGGCTATTTCTGCGATGGTGGCAACGCACCGGATATTAAAAACATGGACGAATACAGTGGATAAATATATCGTCTTGTCTAATTTTTCAAAAAAACTTTTTTTGGAATCAGGTATCCCGGAGAATAAAATTTTTATTCGACCTAATTTTTTATCGACAGACCCTTTTCAAGAAATAAAAAAGGAAAAAAGTTATTTTGCTTATCT
>CAZFSQ010000091.1:0-7487 GCA_964521975.1 uncultured Oligoflexales bacterium
GTAAAAGCTTGGAAGGATTTTTTGATAATGGGGATACCGCGATCTAAGTAAAGAGCGACAAGAGTTCCTAGAATCCCTGCGATCAAGGCACTGATCGAGGCAATGACGGTGCTAAGAGTCAGGGCTTCAAGGAGGCTTTCATTCTGAAATGCTTTGATATACCAAATCCAGCTCCATTGAATTTTTTGCGACGAAGGATCTTTATCGACAAAAGAATAAATAATCATGGTTGCTAGAGGAATATATAACGCGATCAAAGAAAATAGGGTGAGTGTTGCGGTGATTTTTCCGCCCTTGGGTCGAGGAATTTCTGTGCTTATTTTTTGGTTTTTCATGTAATCACCATTTTTTTCTTTTTTTCAATCAGAAGACTTATGCTGGTGACTAAAATTAAAATAATTGCCAATGCTGAACCAAAAGGCCAATCGCGTGATTTGAGAAACTGCTCAGCAATTAAATTTCCCATCAGCATAGTTTTAGCTCCTCCCAACATGTCGGGGATCACAAATTCACCAAAAGCGGGGATAAAAACAAGAACAATACCGGCTTTGATGCCGTGCATGGTTTGTGGAACAAGGATTTTAATAAATGAAATTAATTTCGATGCTCCTAAATCCCACGCAGCTTCTAGCATCGTAAAATCAAATTTATCAATCGCGACATAGAGGGGGAGAATCATAAAGGGGAGATAATTTGTCACCATACCAAACCACACAGCAAATATATTATTGACGAGGGGAGTATTAGAATCTGTGAAATTTAAAAATTTTAATAACCCAACAACGGGGCCTTCGATCCCTAACAAATTTTTATACGCATAGGTGCGAATAATAAAGTTAGTTAAGAATGGAATCATGATGAGAATTAAAAAAAGATGACGATATTTTTTTTTCATACTTGCGATCATAAAGGCTGTAGGATAACCAAGCACGAGGCAAGAAAATGTGGTGATGATGGCAAGAAAAAAACTATTCAAAAATATTTTTAGATAGACAAGTTCTGCAACACGCCAATAATTGTCGAGTGTAAACGTAAATTCGATGCCACCATAGGGGCCGCGAGACATAAAGCTGCAAACAATAACAAAGGTAAGAGGGATCAAAAGAAAAAAGAGAAACCAACTCATGACGGGTAGAGTCATGGACAGCGATTTAAAATTGCGATCAATTGTTTTCATGGGTGTTTAGTACAAAAGCATGGCAGGGATCCCATGCAATTTTTAATTTACTTCCTACAGAAAAGTTAAATTGTTGGAGAATATGATTGCCGTTAGGTTTAGTGACGTGGATGGGAGGCAGAGTTGCTTCAGAAGGTTCGACAACAATCTCGGTCAATTGACCTTTATAGAGAATTTCTTTGATACTGCCCGTAATGGTGTTGATGTTTTTTGTCGAGCGAGAGCTGAAAATTTCGATATTTTCAGGACGGACCATGTAATTAACCTGATCGCCAGTTTTGAAAGAGGGTGTGGCATCGGGGTCATTATGATATTTTTGTGAATGAAATAAATTTTCTTTTCCAGAAATTTTGATACTGAATTCTTTTTCATTTTCGGATTGGATAATTCCAGGAAATGAATTCATCATACCGATAAAATTAGCGACAAAAGTTGAGCGAGGATTTTCATAAATTTCTTCTGGTCGTCCCACTTGTTCGATTTTTCCTTGATTCATGATGGCTATACGGTCAGAGAGCCGCATCGCTTCTTCTTGATCGTGAGTTACAAAAATAAAAGTAATATTGAGTTTTCTTTGTAGTAAACATAATTCCAGCTGCATTTGCTGACGCAGTTTATAGTCTAAAGCTGAAAGAGATTCGTCGAGTAAAAGAATTTGTGGACGATTAACCAAGGCTCTGGCAAGGGCCACTCGCTGCTGTTCTCCACCTGATAAAGTTCCGGGGAAGCGTTCACTATAATTTTGTAAACGCACCAATTCGAGAGCTTCTTTTACTCGCGATGGAATAGATTGCGGATCAACTTTTTTTGTTTTTAATCCGAAAGCAACATTTTCATAAACGCTCATGTGAGGAAAGAGAGCATATTTTTGAAAAACCATATTGAAAGGGCGAGTTTTTAGATTGCGATAATCAATCATTTGTTCATCGAGGAGAATTTCCCCTGAAGTGGCTTCTTCAAGTCCGGCAAGAATTCTCAGCAACGTGGTTTTGCCGCAGCCGCTTGGACCGAGCAAAGTAAAAAATTCATTCCGACGAATTGACAAATTAATATTGTCAAGAACATCAAGTGAATCAAAAGATTTACTAATATTTTTTATTCTGAGCATGATTTTATTTTTCTCACTCAAGTTTTATAGATGAATTTCGAGAGAAAGTTAAATCTTATTTATGGTTTTTAAAAAAGTTTTGATTTCGGTTTTGATGGCTTGATGGATGCTTTTCTCAAATGAACTGGTGCTCCGCCAAATCTTAGATAGTAGAGCTGTCCTCACAGATTCCTTGTCAGGTAGGGGTGAATGATCGGATTTACTTTTGAGTAAATCAAAAACAGAACATTCTAAGCCAAGGGAAAGTTTTTCTAAAGTTTCGATGGTGACTTGCAGGGTGCGGTGGATTTTTGATGTACGATGCGGATAGTAATGGATGGTCTGAAAAACTTTAGGATTATCCTTGACAAGGATAATCCTTATAAGAGATAATCCTTATTATGGATAACTTAACAGAAGAACCTTTTATCAATCGTAAAAAAGAACTCTCAGCACTAAAAGCTAGTGAAGCTAAAGATGGGTTTGTTGTTATTTATGGGCGAAGGCGGATTGGTAAAACAAAATTAATTAAAAAGTGGTTTGGAAATTCTGGGGTGTATTCTCAAGCCATTGAAGCAGAGGAAGCTCAACAAATAGAGCAAATATGTTTAGATTTTAAGAAAAAGATAGAGTTTCCTACGATGCCGCAAAATTGGAATGACTTTTTTCGGCTTTTGGACATGGTCAAGTTGGTAGATAAAAGACATCTTATATGTTTAGATGAATTTCCTTATCTTGTGGCATCATCCCCATCCCTTCCCAGCATTATGCAAAAGTGGATAGATCATCGAAAAAACAAAAATATAACTTTCGTGGTATGTGGTTCATGCCAAACCATGATGTATGAAACTTTTTTAAATAGCACTTCGCCTCTTTATGGACGAGCGACAAAAATTTTACATATGAAACCCATGAGCTATCATGATTTTATTGAGTGGTCGGAATTTGATGCAAAAAACCAACAATCATCTTTGCAATATTCATTGGTGGGTGGAATTCCGCGTTATTGGGAGCTATTAAATTTAAAAGCGTCTCCTATTGAAAATGCAAATGAACTTTATTTTCAAGATTCTGCTTTTATGGAAGGCGAACCCAAGCGATTATTAATGGATGAGAAAGTCAAAGGGCTTATTCCTTGGGCAGTTTTAGAGGCTATTGGTCGTGGGGCAGAAAAACCTAACGAAGTCGCATCGCGACTCGGAATTCCGCAGACACAGCTATCAAAAAATTTTCAACTTTTGGTTGACACCAATATAGTTCAACGTTTGATTCCTTTTGGTGAGAATTATAAAAACTCAAAACGCTCATTATATAAGATTGAAGATCCAGCTCTAAGGTTTTGGTTTTATGTTTATTCGGCCTATCGAACGCGGTGGTGGTTTTTGGATAAAGACACCAAGAAAGAAATGATTCATTTGCACGCATCTAAAGTTTTTGAGCAATATATTCGTCAAAAGTTCCCTGAAAGCAAAAGTTATTGGGAAGGTGATATTGAAATAGATTTAGTTCAAGAAAATAGTAAGGGTCTTTTAGTGGGTGAAATAAAGTTCAAAAAATTAACGGGTAAAGAAAAATCAAAAATCTTATTTGATTTGCAAGAAAAATGGAAGAAAACAAAGCTAGTACATCAGTATCCTAAAGTAGAATTTAAAGTTTTTGGTTTTTTAAATGAGTAAACAAAAGGGGTGGCTTATAGATCTCTTTTATATAATACTCATCCATCTATGGCCAAATTATATTTTCGACATGGAACAGTGGGTAGTGCCAAAACACTTAATCTTTTAGCGGTGGCTCATAATTATAAACAACAGAATAAAAAAGTTGTTTTGATGAAACCCGAACTTGATACACGATTTAGCTTTGAAAATATTTCATCACGTGCGGGATTGTCGATGCCTGCGGATTTTTTTCTTACGGAGAATACGGATCTAAATTTTGAATCGCTTATAGGAACCCAATGTATTTTAGTTGATGAGTCGCAATTTTTATCACCCCATGTCATTCAACAGTTGCGAGCTTTATCGCGTGATTTAGATATTCCCGTTATTTGTTATGGATTGCGAACCGATTTTAAAACCAATTTATTTCCAGGAAGTCAGCGGTTATTAGAATTAGCAGATACGATCGAAGAAATTAAAACAACTTGCTATAATTGCAATCGCAAAGCCATTTATAATTTGAAATTTGTGAATGGTAAACCTACGCAAGATGGCCCCGTGATTGATTTAGGTGCTGAGGAGAAATATTTGCCCGCTTGTGCGAAGTGTTATTTTTCTTAAAAACTCTTCAAATGCACTTGTCCCAACCCCTTTTCCCGTGAGCTGTAAATTTCCTGTACACTTTTATAGAGGGGGCGAAACGAAATATCAGTCGTCTGAGAATCATATAGATAGCGTAGAGCTTCGGGGTAATTTTCTGCCTTAACTAATATCGCAGCAGCAAAAATTTTATAATGTTTTGGAACAGGTACATTTTTTTGCTCAATTACCGTCAACTCAGTAATTATTTTTTCTGAATATTTTTTCAAGTCATCTTGCGAAAATGATTTTAGCTCACTTAATTTACTGCATATTGAAAAGGATTCTTTTGCATCATGACAAGTTTCAATTTTTTCTATGATCGTAAATGACTCATCCTTCATTTCCTTTTTTTGAGTCAAAATAATTTCTTCTATTTTTTCAATGGAAATATTTTTTTCTAAAAACGGTTTAATAGATTCTTTATTAGAGATTTTTGAGTCATAAATTCTTGTCTCTTGCATTTTTTTTAAACTCAAAATTTCATCATTCAAATTTAAAGGTAAATTATTTTTTTCTGCGATAGAGATTCCCCAGATAAGTTTTTTCCATTTGTAAAGTCCTTCGGTACGCACTTGCATTTCCCAAGTTTTAGAACCTTTTTTAATTTCTTCGCTAGTAAAGTAGGTGTGGTAATCTTGAATTGCTAAAATACTTTTTAACAAAGCAAGGGAAAGACTTTCTTGAGAACTAGTTTGTGCGGTGAGATAGGAATTGTTAAATAAAATAAAAAAAATGATGCATATTTTTTTTTTCAATTTAATTTCCTTCTTGCAAAAAAGCCTGCGAATAAAATGGGGAATAATAAAATCAATTTATCATTACAATGACATGGATATTTTATCACACCACACCATTTTTTTTTCTTTTCTTCCTCAGCCGTTTCTTTAGTTTCTACTCCTGCTTTAGAATTACTTGCACCAGATGCCTGTGACAAATCCTGACTGTTTTGTACAGTTCCTAATGTTTTCGTTTTAAATTCAGCCACCCTATTTTGAATAAAGGCGGTGATAAATTCGGGTCCAATGGCAACATTGATTTTCACCAGTTCACTGCCGTATTTAAGTTCAACCCCTCCCCAATTGACCCCATAAATGAGAGGTTCTTGAGAATTGAGGCGATGAGAAATAATAGACGAACCGCTAGAACCATGAACCAAATCACATGTATGTTTGAAGCTAAAAGGAAACAGTCGATCTAATTTCCATTCGTCTTGAGCAAAAAAATCTTGAATATTACAATCGGTTTTTGTGACAGCAGCCACCGGTAAATTGGAATTCGTACCCACATTTTCAATCCCACTTTCTTCACTACTTGGATAATGAATAATAATGGCCTCTTGGTTTTCGGGATTTTTTTCTTTAGGGTCAATCATTTCAATAGGAAGATATGGGGCGGGTGGATCGGTCTCAAGATTAAAAATCGAAAGATCACCATCATAAGAAGTTCTAAAACTTTTTATATCGCACTTGGTTTTAAAAACGTTGTTGATGTTAGTTGAATATCCAAAATAGACATCTGTTTTTTGGCAGGATTCCGGCAATAAATTAGGACTCGCTCGACCATTTTCTCCTGGTATGGCAAAGCAATGATGATTACTAATAATAAAAGGTCGTGAACCAAAATCAGGGTGTTTGCTTAGAGTGCCCGAACAAAATTTAATTTTTCCATTATTTAATTTGGTTGTTAAGAGAACAGAAGCATTAAATGCTTGAGTATAAAAATCTTCATTTAGATTAGCGGCTGAAAAAACTTGGATATCATTTTTTCCTAGAATATAAGCCGTTTCTGAAATTGTAGTTTTTTTATTTTTACAAAAACTAAAGAAAATAAAAAAAACGCAAAGAGATAAGATTTTTTTTTTGAGCATAAAAACTTTTTTTAAAAAATTACTGAACTGTTACGGTCACAGCTTTAGTGTATTCCCATTTTCCTGAAACTTCTGAGAAAGCACCAACTCTCATTTGATATTGCCCCGGAGCGACGCCTTGTAACTGCATAGATGTTCCTGATGTTGCAAAACGAAATTGAGGCTGCTTAAATCCTCCGTTATCAAATTCTACGCGATAGAAAGCAACTTTGGAATCTCCTTGCCAAGAAACTACACCACCATTTCCAGAGACTGATCCTCCAGCACTGGGTTGTGATAAAGCAATATTTCTTTTCTCAGGTGCATTGATAGTAAAAGAACGAACCTCACTTGCACCCGATGCATTTTCAACTCTCCAGTACCATGTTCCAGGATATGGGTCTTTGAAAGAATATTCGTTTCCAGAAACAGGAACTTTCATAATAACGGGTGTCATATTAGAACTACGCGAAAATAAAATATGTCCTCCGGGTGTTCCTTCCCAACTAAATTCTGCATCGCCTGCGGTTTCATCGTACTCTCGACCAGAAGCATTCGCAGGTTCCTTGAGTGTAGGAGCACCAGCTCCCCCCGTGGCTTCAACATTTGCAGTAGCATCGGTAGATGCGGCATCTTGAGAGGCTGGATCTGGATTAGGTTGAGTTCCGTCTGTTGTTGCGGCTTCTGCTGGCGGAGCTGCTTCTGTCCCTTCTGTGCCTGGAGTAGCAGGTTGTGCTGCTGGATCAGTTGCTCCAGCACCGTCTTTATTCTCTTCCGCAGGTTTTTCGCCGTTAAGTTCAGCGAGTAAATCTTCGCTCGAATCTTTTTCTCCTGTGAAGAAAAAGAAACCGACAGCTAATAATACAACAACAACAGCACCCGCAATGATGTATTTGGTTTTATTTTCTCCACCAAATCCACCTTCCTTGAAGATTTGCGATACTGCGTTGGTATTCGTTCCAAAGTTACTTGAGAATTCCCCTCGCAAATCAGCAGTAAAAGGATTGGTTTGTGATCCCCCCGCTCCTCCGCCTTGCGAAAAAGTTCCGCCTGTTCCTGTTTGATTACTCATCTCAC
>CAZFSQ010000092.1:0-7462 GCA_964521975.1 uncultured Oligoflexales bacterium
ATATCTTTTTTCAATATTGAGATGCATAAAATATGCAGCAACCATCAATGCTTTAACTGTTGCGATACCAAAGGCTGTAATAAGAGTTAAAATTTTAATTTCAAGCATTGGACCTAAAACACTGACAACAAGCAATCCCAATAAAATTGCCCAAATTTTTACATAATACTGCGGTGTATGCTCAACATGGTCTGACATTTTTTTCTCCTTCTATTTCGCAATATAAAGCAATGGGAACAAGAAAATCCAAACTAAATCGACAAAGTGCCAATAGATGCCAATGAGTTCGACACGATGTAAATTTTTATTTCTCAAACAATCCAGTGATACAATTCCCATAATCACCATGCCAGCAATCACGTGCAGTGCATGAAGCCCAGCAGCAGTATAATAAAAAGACCAAAACAAATTGGCTGTAATCGTATATCCGAGTGAAATCTCCGTGGACCATTCAACTGCTTTGACGCATAAAAAAGTTAATCCGCCCCCAATCGTTAGCCATAAATATAAAAATGCTTTCTTATTTTCTTTATGTTCAGCGGCATGGTGAGCAAGCACAACAAATAAACTTGATGTTAAAAGTACAAATGTATTAAATGCACCAGCCATCGTATTGGTATGAACAGCATAATCTGCCCAATGAGCATACATGAGGCGATACAGCAGATAACAAGCGAGCAATCCACCAAAAATAACAATCTCACTACCGAGCACCCACCATACAGCCAATTTTCCCGTAGGAATCCCCGTTGCACTTCTCTGCGTTGCGATTGGAACTTGATAACTCACAGCCTTACTCCTTATTTTTTACAACAATAACTTTTCAATCTATGCTTTTTCATTCTGTGGCCAATAATCAAGTGTTCTACCAGGAACACTGTATTCGTAGGGAGGTCGATAGACAGAAGGTAATTCGGCAAAATTTCCATGAGGTGGTGGCGATGGAGCAACCCATTCCAATGTATTCGCCTTCCAAGGATTTCTGTCTGCCTTTTTTCCACGAAACATGCTGTAGAAAAAATTAATCAAAAATGGAATTTGAACTAAGAGTAAAATAATCAGATTGATTGTTGCAAATCGACGCAAACCATAAAAGAAATCCGATGCCAATTCTGGAAAATGTTCATAATTATAAATACGGCGATGTTGTCCTGCGGCTCCTAAATAAAAGAGGGGAATAAAAATTCCATTAAATGTAATTGTCGTCACCCAAAAATGTACCTTCCCCCAAAACTCATTCATCAAACGACCAAACATTTTAGGAAACCAATAATAAATTCCTGCAAACACTGCAATGATCGCAATAGGAAAAAAGGTATAATGAAAATGAGCCAAAACAAAATAAGAATCATGAAAATAAATATCAGCTCCACTGGCTCCTAAGAAAATCCCAGTCACACCACCGATTAAAAACTCTGCTAAAAACGCTACCGCAAAAAGCATTGCTGTTGTGAACTGTATTGAACCACCATAAAGCGTTGCAATGTAAACAAAACACATTTCAGCAATAGGCACTGAAATAATTAAAGTTGTAACCGTAAACACATTCGCCATTCGAGGATCAATCCCTGCAATAAATTGATGATGTGCCCAAACAAAGAAACTGATAATCCCTGTTGCAACTGTTGTGTAAAAAACTGTTTTATAAGCAAACAATTTTTTACGAGAAAATACGGTGATAATTTCTGCCACAATTCCCATCGCAGGAAGTAATACAACGTAAACTTCAGGATGACCAAAAAACCAAAAAAGATGCTGCCACAGAACGGGATCACCACCTTTGCCTGGATCAAAAAAACCAACATGCAAGGTTTGATCAAATAAAAGCATCACCGCACCTGCTATCAATGGACCCACAGACGCCATAAATAAAATACTTGCAATAACAATCATCCAAACAACAATCGGAATATCAAACATCTTCATTCCCGGTGCTCGTGAATTCATGAGCGTAGTAATGAAGTTAATTCCACCCAAAAGAAACGCCACGAATTCCAATGCGACAGCAAGAACCCAGAGAGTTGATCCCAAAGGTGTTAGACTAAAATTTTCATTCGCTGATAATGGAGGATAGGCTGTCCACGCTCCGCCGAAACCACCTCCAGGGACAAACCAAGATATGATGAGCACAACCGCACTCAATAAAAATATCTGATAAGAAAGTCGATTGATTCTTGGAAAAACCATATCATCACAACCAATCATAAGAGGGATTAAAAAATTTCCAAAGGACGCAATAAGTACGGGCATTGCAACCCAAAAAATCATGATGGTTCCATGGTTCGTTACTAAAGAATTATAATTTGCTGGCGTCACAAGACCAAAAAATGGAACCTGAATTCCAGGAAAAGCAAGTTGCATACGAAACACATAGGCAAAAAACCCACCTATAAGTGCCATCACCATCCCCGTTAAGAGATACTGCATTGCAATCACTTTATGATCGACAGAGAAAATATATTTTTGCCAAAAATTTAATTCATGATGCCCATGATCCGAATGAGAGTCAGCCACTTAATTAATCCTCCATATGAAATCGAAAAAACTTAAAAGTAAATAAAAATACTCAACCACCCAGCTGTGTTTTAATCCAGCTATCATGTTCAGCTTCAGTCTCGACAACTAACTTAGCACCCATGATCCCATGCCCAATTCCGCACATCTCGGCACATTGAATATCAAATGTGCCTGTCTTCGTTGGACGAAACCAGCCTGTAATAACACGCCCAGGTATTGCATCTTGCTTTAAACGAAAAACAGGAACAGAGAAACTATGCAGCACATCCTCTGATGATAATTTGAAGTGATATGTTTTATCAATTTTAAGATGCAACTCATCAATCACAGCCACATCATCACCCGTTCCAATTTCTTTATCTAAACCCGGATGAACAAATTTCCATGCCCACTGCTGTCCCACCACTTGAATGGTTTCATCCGCCGGAGGTAAATCCTGTTTTACATTATACCAAACTCTTACAGCGGCCACGATAATAACGATATCGCAAATCAAAACCAAATTATGCGGCAAATGAATCCACTTCATCTCTTCTTTTTTCTCGCCCGTAATATACTGAGCCTTAGGACTTTGTGATCGTCTAAATTTGATTAAAAAATAAAACAAGACAAACTCAGCAACAAACAACCAAAAACCACCAAGAATTGCCACAATCAAAATAACCATATCAATATCTTGTGCAAAACTTGATGCTTGTGTGATGATGGACCCCATCATAAATTCATTTCCCTTTCTCTAAAATCTCAGCTCTTAAAAAATAAAAATAAATACTACAGCGGCATAAACAACCACACCCGTTACAAGAAGCCAAAAAAGTTTTCTTGAAATTTTTGTTGGTTCATCTGCTTCAGTATTCATTCTCCCGCCCCCTCTAAGTAATTTATATTTTCTTTATGGTTGAAGTGTTCGTATGTAAGAAACCAAATCATTCATCTTATCTTCATCTAATGCGAGTGCATTAGGCCGCATCGTTGCCCCGGACATATCACCCGAAACCGCTCCTCTTCTACCATCTTTATAATTTTTGAGTTGCGTTACTAGATACCAATCTTGCGAATATATTAGCGGCGGAGCTTTAAGAGTCTCATTACCCTTACCATCAGCACCATGACACGCCACACATGTTCCTTTAAAAGCTTCTTCACCCTTAACAAAACTTCCTTTAATTGTGTCGGGGTGTTTTACTGGTGTAAGCTGCGAAACAAAATCGGAAACCAGTTGAATATCTTCCTCAGTACGCAAAACTTTAGCCATAGGACGCATTCTTAATCCTGGCATATCTCCAGGGTGAGAACCTCTCAGACCCTTCCTAAATTTCATAATTTGTTCTTTGACATACCACGAGGGCAATCCCGCTATGGCAGGAACCTGAACCTTTGGATTTCCTTCACCGGAACTTCCATGACACTGCGTACAGTATTCAAACACATCTTTTCCTGAATTTTTTGCCTGGATGGTTTTAGCACTGAGAAAGGTGATAAGTAGAATTGAAAAGACAGTTAATGACTTTAAGTTCAACATCTTCTTGAGCATCATTCCACACTTTTCCTTAAATCAAAAAAATAAAATCAAAAATTTCGGTAAAATTTCTTATTATAAAATTACATCATGCGACAAAGGATGTGTCAATGCAATTGATGAAAATTTCTTAAGAAATGTCGAGTGTTTTGCTTATATTTTTTTGATACGCTCTTTCCATGATGCGAAAAATTTCATGGTCAAAACTATTCGTTTTCTTGCTACTCAGCACCTTCACTCTTGCCGCTTTTATTTGGTGGAATTTTGTTCCACGCAATCCCAAAAATAATTTGGAAATTATTTTAAATTCAGATTCCGATCGACTTGTTTTTTATTTATTAGGTGATACGGGTTCAGGAAATGAATTTCAGTATCGCGTTGCTCAAGCAATGAACCAACAGTGCTTGCAAGATAAAAAAATTGACGGTGTTTTTTTGTTAGGTGATAATTTTTATCAAGAGGGGGTTGCCTCTCAAAACGATCCTCAGTGGCAAACAAAATACTTGCAACCTTATTTAGCTGAATGCTTAAACCAATCTCCTTTCTACGCCATTCTTGGTAACCACGATTACAAAGGTAATATCCAAGCTCAAGTGGATATGCATGGGAAAAATAATTGGGTGATGCCCCATCGTTTTTATTCCGTTACTTTTCAAAATTTAGTTCGCTTTGTTATGATGGATTCAAATATGCCAGACTTTTGCCTGCAAAAAAATAATTGCACACTCGATTTTTTAGATGATCAACTCCAACAAACCTTTTCTGGTAAAACCATTGTCCTTGCTCATCATCCACTTTATTCAAGCAGTAAAAAACATGGGCACGCGAATTTTCTTTATCGCAAAGCTTTAGAAAAAATGCTGTGCCATCGTGCTCAATATTATATTTCGGGTCATGCCCATTTAATTGAACATTACGATCCGAAAATTTGCGGTTTACAATTGTTTATTTCTGGCGGCGGCGGCGGCGATCTATATGATTTCGATCAAGTTGAAAAATATTCTAAATTTGTTAAAAAAGAACATGGATTTTTACGATTAGAAGTTAGGAAGGAAAAAATTATTTTTACGTTTATAAATCACCAAGGGGAGATCTTATATACTTATGATTAGTATTATCCAAGAATATTTTTTTTATTTTATAGATTTGTTTTTACATTTAGATATTCGTTTGCAAGAAATCATCACTGATTACGGAAGTCTTACTTACCTCATTTTATTTTTAGTCATCTTCTGTGAAACAGGTTTAGTTGTCACACCGTTTTTACCTGGCGATTCTTTGCTTTTTGCTGCGGGAGCATTTTCAGCTAGTGGCTCACTCGATGTCGGTTGGTTATTTATGTTATTAATCATCGCAGCTATCTTAGGAGACGCCGTCAATTATCTCATCGGCAAAAAAATGGGACCACGTGCTCTTCAATTAAATACACGTTTTTTTAAGCATGAATATATTGCTCGCACTGAAAAATTTTACGAAAAATACGGATCTAAAACAATTGTCATCGCAAGATTTGTTCCTATTGTTAGAACCTTTGCTCCTTTTCTCGCGGGTATTGGAAAAATGAATTATTCCAAATTTGGTTATTACAATATTTCAGGAGCTTTACTTTGGGTAAGCATTTGTTTGTTCGCAGGGTATTTTTTTGGCAACTTAGAAATTGTGCGAAAAAATTTCACTCTCGTTATTCTTGCCATTATTTTTATTAGCGTTCTTCCCGCTTTGATTGAAATTTATCGTGAACGAAAAAAATAATTTGAAAACGTTTCAAGATCAATCATTTCACTGCCTATTAATTCATCCCAAGTTTCTGACGTCAAACTATTGGAGTTTTACTGATTCTGTAAAGGCAATGGGTGCGTTGGCGAACAGCCCTCCTCTCGGATTAATAACCGTAGCAGCTCTTTTACCCAAGCATTGGCAATTTCAAATTTTAGATTTAAATACTAAAGAATTTTCCGAAGAGCTTTGGCTGTGGGCTGATTTAATTTGCGTGGGTGGAATGCTTCCACAACAAGATGGAATTTTACAACTCATTCACAAAGCAAATCATGATAAAAAATTTATTGTTGCAGGGGGTCCAGATCCCTCTAGCCAACCCGATCTTTATCAAGATGCCGATGTTTTAATTCTTGGTGAAGGCGAAATAACTATTCCTGAATGGCTAGCCCTTTGTGAAAAAAATCAACAATTAACTCCCGGTGTTTTTAAAACAAATCAAAAACCTGACGTGACCCAAACCCCCATCCCACGTTTTGATTTAATTGACTTCAATGATTATATGCAAATGACCGTACAGTTTTCTCGCGGCTGCCCTTTTAATTGCGAGTTTTGTGACATCATCGAATTATATGGTCGCGTCCCTCGCACCAAAAATCCTGAGCAGTTTTTAAATGAATTGGAATCGCTTTATCAATTGGGTTATCGCGGTTGGGTCGATATTGTCGATGATAATTTTATTGGCAATAAGAGAAAAATTAAAGAAATGTTGCGAGAACTTGAAACTTGGTCCAAGAAAAAAAATTATCCATTCTTTTTTTCAACAGAAGCATCCATGAATTTGGCCGATGATAAAAATTTATTACTTCTGATGCAATCGGTTGATTTTCGTTATGTGTTTATGGGAATTGAAACTCCTGACAAAGAAATTTTACTGATGACGCAAAAGAGCCAAAACACGATGAAACCCATTGTGCAACGCGTTCAACAAATTTATGAATATGGCATCACGGTTTTTGGTGGCTTCATTATTGGCTTTGATAATGAAAAAACAGGAACGGATCAAAAAATAATTCAATGCATTGAAGAATCGGGGATTATTATTGCAATGGTCGGGTTACTTGTTGCTCTACCCAATACACAACTCACCCGACGACTCATGCGTGAAAAGCGATTGTTTAATTCTGATGGGAAATTAATTCTTGATCACGGCTCCGATCAAACAAGTGTTGGACTTAATTTTGTAACAACACGTGATCGGTATGAAATTTTATCGGAACAAGCTCATATCGTGGACACTATTTATCACCCACGCATTTTTATGAATCGCGTTTTACGCACGATTAAAAAAGTAAAATACAAACGAAAACATTTCCCTGGTTTTTGGGAATGGAAAAGACATCTGCGAGGACTTTGGAATATTTCAGTGACGATGACTAAAAATAAGCACACGCGATGGCTATATTGGCGAAATTTTTTTACATGTCTATTTTTAGGATTCGGTCGTCTCGAAGTTGCTATGGCGATGATGGGGTCTTATCTGCATTTGGAAAAACAAACATCATCCAACCTTATCAAAAAATTTTCCACCCTATGAAAGTCGGGTTTTTCTTTGGGATGATGCAAAGCGAAATAATGCAATTGTCCCGTTTGATCTTGCAAAATAGTTGAAAGCCCCACCCGTTCAATTTCATTTCCTAGAGACATTTG
>CAZFSQ010000093.1:0-7425 GCA_964521975.1 uncultured Oligoflexales bacterium
CAATGAATCCCATGTTTAAAGCATCAAAGAAAACATAACCGAGAAAAGGATGAAACTCCTGGATGTTGTTCTGTACATTGACATCTGAATTAGATATCGAACTTTTAAATGTATTATCTTGCAACGTATCATGCGAAACTGATGTCCCAAAATTAAACCCCTGTCGTCGATCTTTCGCCATTAAGTTGTTATTAATGGTCATACCTGCAAACACCATAAATAATGTAATAATAAATTGATTTAACATAACCTCTGTCTCCTATTAAAAATAAATAACTATAAAATTTGCCTTATGAATATTAATTCAAAGATCGGGCCAACTTTGGGAGAGGTCATCTCTGAAAAATATGCCCATCATCCTAGATGGTTGAGGAATTTCGTATTAGATAGGGTCGCTCTTAAAGCTGTCAAAATGTAAATATTGATTGTCAAAAAATTAGACACTTTATAGTATCTCTTGTCTATGCAAGAAATTTTATCCACTCAGCATTTTTTTGATCCAGCGACATCAACTCTCTCCTATATTATTTGGGACCAAGAAACTCACGACTGTATCATCCTTGATCCCGTACTAGACTACGACCCTTTATCTTCCAAAGTTTCTTTAAACTCCATACAATTGCTCAAATATTTTATTTCACAAAATAATTTAAACCCTCGCTTAATTATTGATACACACTGCCATGCTGATCATCTCACTGGGGCTTATTTTTTAAGAAAAGAATTTAAAAATTTACCCTACGGAATCGGGAAGAGAATTAAAGAGGTACAAAATACCTTTGCTAAAATTTTTGAGTTTTCTCCAAATGAATTTTCTTCCCATGATTTTGATTTATATTTTGAAGATCAAAAAGAATATCAATTTGGTTCCTTGACGTTTAAAGCGATTGCAACCCCTGGTCACACTCCCGCATGTACTTGCTATTATTTTGAGAAAGAAGAATTATTATTCACTGGTGATTCCATGTTTATGCCTGATTACGGAACAGGTCGATGTGATTTCCCTGGTGGCAGTGCAGAAACACTTTACCAGTCTATCCAAAAGAGAATTTATTCTTTACCAGCCTCGACACGAATATTCACAGGTCACGATTATCAACCCAATGGTCGTGCATTAAAATTTGAGTCCACCGTGCAGGAAGAAAAAATAGCTAATACCCATTTGAATGAAAAAACAACGCTTGAAGAGTATACAAAATTTAGGAAAGAACGCGATGCTACACTTACACAACCGCGTCTTTTATTTCCGAGTATTCAAATTAATATTTTTGGCGGCAGAATTCCAAGTAACTTTTTAAAAATTCCAATTTCATTTTAAGTAGATAAAAATCAGGAGAAATTTTTTATGAAAAAACTGTTTTTAATTTTATTTTTTATTTTCAGTTTTCATTTATCTTATGCAAAGGAAAATGATTCTTGGGAATTTATTTTTAATTCTAAAAAAGATATGGTTGTTCGGGAAAATATTTCTGCCCTGTCACAATTTTTATCTGAAAATCCAGGTCTCGTTGAAGAGATTAAGTCAAAAGGATTCTTTAGAATATTCCTAAGCCCAGAAATGAAAAGTGAATGGCCTTTCATTGAAGAAAAGTTGAGAAAAAGTATCGAACCTTTTGGGCTTAGCAAAAGAATTGATATTGTACCAATTTCCTTTCATAAAAATCAGAATCAGGAAACATCCCCCAAAACTCCTAACAAAGAAGAAAAAAAATCAAATCCATTGACATGGCTTCCTCGCCAACTAAGTTTTTTAGCTAAATCTTTTTTATCTTCACTCCACCGCCCAAGTCGATCCCATATCATTGGAGGAGCTTTATCAAAACTTATCCCCTTCACTTTCTCAACTGTAGGGAACGTTGCAAATTATTCTCATACTCCCGATATGATGATGGCGTCGATTGGGTTGTCTTTTGCTCTCGATACTTTTCATGGAATTTGGGTTGCAAGTTGGATGCGGTTTCAAGATCGAATTCAAGAAAAAAAGGGAGTTATTTTTCAAACCATTTTTAATTGGGCTTACGGTCAATTCTGGGGAGTGTGGTTTCGTGGGTTTTCCTATATGGCAGGGAAAGCTAAAGATAGTCCTTTCTCTATTAATTATCTGAGTACCTCGTTTGCGACCTCGATTGTTTCCAATATAACTGGGACAATTGGTACGAATGGATTAAATGATTTATTTAAAAAAGGGCATATTACTTACGATGGTAATGGTCAAAGACAGCAGTGGGTTCGTGATGTTCCTTTTATGATCGAGCAGTATTTTTTTAGTCTTGGTACAGAAAAGGCGATGATGATTTTTTGGTCGTTTTATACAGTCAATCAAGCCTCTTCAATTTATTATCGTCTTCGGGGGACCCTAGCAAAAGAACGCCCGCTTATTTTTATTACGGATGAGAAAACCGCTCAATCGAAAAAATTTCAAGAAATGATCGGTCTACCAAACTGTAGCGAAATATTTACAAAATAGAACCTGTGTTTTATTTTAAGTAAACTGGTATATCACAATTTTTATCTTTCGGCCCATTTAATGCAGCACGAATTTGTGTCACTTGATCTTCACCTAAAATGGATGTTGTATAAGTTTTATTTTGATTAAGTGTTGCTTTGTAAAAAACACCATCCACAACCGTTCCAATTTCTAAAACTTTTGCCCCTTGGCAAAACTCAGGGATCTCCACTCTAATTTCTTTAATTCCATCCCTTGCATCGAACGCAATAGATAAATTTTTCTGAAATCCACCTGTATACGTAAAAGCCCCAACTAACTCTTCTTTACTTCGATCACCTTCATTATCATCTTCATCTGGATGATCCTCAGTGGCATCACGAGTGTTACCAAAAACTTTGACACGGCATGGTGCATTATCATAATTAGACTGCTTAAAACTAATATTTATAAAGCGAACCTGGTCATTTTTTTCGACTGCAAATGTTTTAGTCGTAAGATCAAATTTTGCTCTCTTAAGTTTATAATCGCTTCCCTGATAATGAACCGAGTTAATACTTAAAAAACAATAGGAACCCGCTTGGGTTACCTCAAAAGATTGCAAATCCAAATTGCCTGGTCGAATTTTAATAAAACCTGTCTCATAATCAAACCCTGTGCTGACGATAAAATTTTGTTCAAATAAAATTCTTCTCTCGGATGCAACGGCAAGATTGGTCAATGCCAACGATAAAAATAGTAATAATTTTTTCATAATTCCCCCCTTAAAAATTGTCTAATTTTTTGACACCTATTTGAACAAGGATAACGCAATTTGAGAAAAAAACGAATAAAAACTTTGATGTTGAAGGGTATGCAAATTGCATTATTAAAGTTGAAGGGGTGAGATTATGTTTAAATTAATTTTTCTAATATCTTTTACGCACCAAAATTTTTGCACTAAAATTTATGAGAGCCTATCTCAATACTCTTATAGCCAAGATTCATTTTTAAATGCTCTGCGACAAGGCGATAAAAAACAGTATTTAAATTTGGCAAGTGGCCAAAAACTAAATCGTGTTTCTGTTGCCAATCTTTTAGCGAAAACGATCCCTAATTTATCGAGTGAACCCTTATTAACTTTTTCCGTTGATGAGTTAAAGTATTTACCTTTCATGCAATCAGCTTCTAATGTAATTCTTGTAACGAATACCGCACAACCGTTAAATATGGAAAGAGTTCAAGTGCTCATTCAAAATGCAAAAACCTCTCAAATTAAGTTACATATCTTTTGGACAGGTTCTTTGGAAAACTCTCTTGATCGAGAAATTCTTTCTAACCTCGCTCTTCAAACCGGCGGAATATTTACAGATATTTCATCACTCCAATGCGAACCACAGATATAGACATATTTTTCTAAAGTTCGTCAACTCCATACCGATCCATACCTTGCAAGGAAGCAACGAAATAAAATTTTTTATTTTGAGGATAGAACTTATGAAACTTTCTTGTTTTATTATCATCATTTTAATTTTACAAAACTGTGCCTCCATTGTCGTTCCCCAGAAAGTAATGGTTAAACGTGATCGTTATGGTGAAAGCCCTGTTATTGATTTTAGAAATGCTCGATCACTTTCAGAATATATGGCACTTACCAATAAAGAACATTCGGAAAATAAAAAATAAGAAGTAGGTTTGGAAACTTTGCAGAAATTTTGTTAGGCTTGATCTATCATGCGAGTTAACAAAAAAAAAATTGTTTCCATATTTAAGAAACATGTCAATTCACCTCTCACACTTTTTTTATTTGGATCTTTCGCGACAGCTCAAGAAAATAAAGACAGTGATGTCGATATTGCCGTATTATTTTCTGAAATTCCTTCGATACAAGTATTACAGTCTTTAAAATTAAAACTTGCTTACGCATTAAAAAAAGATATTGATCTTGTGATAATGAACGAAGCTGATGATGTAACTAATGCTCAAATAATTGAAAATTCTCAATCTATTTATGACGATCAACCGCAAATATCAGCTCAATTTGAACAAGTCGCCATGTCAAAATACGCTCAACTAAATTTTGAGAGAAAGGAAATTCTTCAAGATATTGCCAAAAGGGGTTCAATTCATGGCAGATGATATTATTCTCAATAAAGCAGAAATTATTGAAAACTGCCTTAAAAGAATTGACGAAGAATATCGAGTTGATCCGAAGCGATTAAGAAATAATCAAACCGTGCAAGACGCTATCATATTAAATTTAGAACGAGCCTGCCAAGCAGCAATTGATCTGGCAATGCGTGTTGTAAGAATTAAAAAACTGGGTGTTCCTAAAGAATCAAGAGATGCTTTTACTTTTTTGGAAAAAGCTGGATTCATAGATAAGATTTTTTGTGAAAAAATGTATGGTTTGGTTGGATTTAGAAATACCGCAATCCATAATTATAAAAAATTAGATTTGGATTTAATTGAAAATGTTATTCAGTCACATCTTGATGATTTTCAGCGACTCATTAAAACTGTTTTAAAAATTAAATAAAACAAATATGATGTAAATATCAGATGGAGGGAATCTAGGATGAAATACATTTATTTGTTGTTTGCTTTATTCATTTCCTGTGGGAAAAAAGATTTGACGCAGAGCTTTTTGCTGGAAGGTGAATCCAAAGTGACCTTTAAAGCAGCACAGGATGTTGCTTGTTTAACAAAAGAGTGGTTGCCCCATTGGGTTAAAATTACCGGCAAAGATGTCTATAAGATACGCCAGGAAGAAATTGACTATTGTTCTTTCCCCTATACCGAACAAAGTCGTATCCGTATTGGGCTTATGAATAATTATCAAGAGATGTTAGATACAAATAGCGATGGTTTTTTTCAAACTAGAAGAAACTCCATTTATTTCTATCCCAAAGAAGCACATGCTCAGGAGAACCCCACCACAGAACATGTAGGGTATACTCAAAATCTGAGACGCGACTTCCTTCCCTATTATTTTAATGCTGCCACAGAAAAGAGTAACCTCGCAGCCATTACAATTGGAACAACAACCTCAATTATCAAGAGAGTTTTAGTCGAAAAAGAAAACGCAAATCTTAAAGAAATGAGTTGGCGAGAACATAAAACAGTTTTTTCCTCGGATGAAAACCGCAAACAAACTTATTTAAATTCCGTGGCTCACTATGCAGCCTATGAAAATTCAAATTCTATCGTTATGAACTCGGTTGAGACTCAAGAGGTAAAATTTCTTAGAACTCCCGAAGTGTATGAAAAAATCTCCATCTCTCAACGAGGTCTCTATGCTTTAACAGGGAAGAGCCTTTATTTTTTTGATTCAGAGGGTAAAAGATCAGAAGTGCTCAATTTTTTAGATCAACCGAAATGGATTTATTTGAAACACATGATAGGAAATTCTTATGGTGTTTATTTAAATTATCGAAAATTTGAAGATCAAAAAATTGTATTCTCATTCTTAGAAAATTCTGGAAAAGAGATGATCCTCTATGAGTATGAACATCCAGAAGATGAGAGTGATATGAAGGGAAATGATACAGGGCTATTTATATACGGTAGGAATTCATCCGGGTTAACAAGTTGGCAATATTTTGAGTTAGAAAATACGAAGTAAAAAATGCTATCCGCAGACTTAGATTTTACCATTGAGATTACTAAGAAAGCAGGAAAGGAACTTCTCCAGCGTTTTGGTAAAAAAATTGAGATCAAGGAAAAAAAAGATCAGAGCCTTGTGACAGAAGCAGACTATGCCTCCGAGAAAGTGTTAATTGATGCCATCAAAAAAAATTATCCACAAGATATTATACTAAGTGAAGAAGCGGGACTTTCTCAAGAATTTGAAGAAGGAAAGCATATTTGGGTGATTGATCCTTTGGATGGCACCTCAAATTTTGCAAATAACTATCCGTTTTTTTGTGTCTCAGTAGGGCGAGGAATTGTCGAAAAAAATAATAAAGTTGCGTTGAGTTTGGGAGTCATCGGTGATCCGACACAAAATTCTATTTACTATGCTGAAAAAAACAACGGTGCGTTTCTTAATGAAAAAAAATTGCACGTAACAAAGCAAAATAATATTGCTAAAGCATTTTTCGTAACAGGGTTTTATTATCAAAAAGGTGAAGTGCTTCGCCAACAAGTAGAGCGATTTCGCATCATTGCTCAGGCATCTCATGCCATCCGACGAGACGGAGCTGCGGCTTTAGATATGGCCTATGTAGCTCAAGGAATTTTTGATGGATTCTGGGAGTTAGGGCTAAAACCTTGGGATGTCGCTGCTGGTTATGTTCTGATTACTGAAGCAGGTGGGCGTGTTGAAAATTATCTTACACCACAAGATAATTTTGATATGATGAAAGAAGGCTTAGTTACAGGTGGTGACCAGATGGTGAATGAATTACAAAAACTCATTCAATCGGTTACGTAAATTAGAGGGGGATTTAAGACAATGAAATTATTTTTCGGTTTATTTTTTTTCGCAACCTTTGGCTGGTCAAGACCTCTAATTGAAAATCATGGGCGATTAGTTATGGACTGGGGTAACATGCGAATTAAATTTTATGGGGAAGCAGAATTAAAAAAAGATCAAAAAATTTCCGACCTGGGTGGATATAAAGACATCGAAAAAAGTGCTTGGGCTGAAGGTATATTAACCGCTAAATCAGAGTTCGGTGAATATTTTAAACATAAATGGCAAGCAAACAGTGACAATAATTCGGTAGCAAATTTAGAGGAAGAATCTATCGCGGCAGGGTTGAGAATTTCAACCACAACTTATTCACAAAATACGAAATATGGAGCTGATGGATCTGTCAAAGTAGACCTTGAAAATTTACTCGCACGAGCATTAATGCCACTCCATGAACGCGAAAAATTTACCCTTGAGAAATCTCTGCCCAAACCTGAGGGAGCTTCGTATACAGGAATCGTTATTAAAATTAATCAAAGCACTCCCCCCTCACCTAATATTACCGTTGTGTCTTCGCAATCGA
>CAZFSQ010000094.1:0-7373 GCA_964521975.1 uncultured Oligoflexales bacterium
TCTAAAAGATATTGATCGAGTCCTGAACTTTTTAAATGCTTTAAGAAATAAAATGTATTTCCGCCAGCTAAATAAATAAGATCCGATTGGAGAGTTTGTTTTAATTCTTTTTTGGTAAATTTTTTATCAAGTGGAAGAGAGTGAAAATCAGTGAAACCAAATTTTTTATATCTATTCACGGCTCGTTTAAAATAAACATTAGAACGCACATGCCAAAAAGGAATATAGGTAAATTTTTTATTACTTTTCTTTTTGCATAAATGGGGTATCCAGCGATGAAGCTTCTGATTCTCGTTGGTTTGTCCACCAGAGTATAAAATTAGTTTCATGGAATTTATTCTTAAACCTTCATCAAATTTTGAAAACTTACAAAATTAGGTAGGTAAGCAAGTTCGATAGACTTCACGGGGCCGTGACGATTTTTTCCTACAACCAACTCAGCAACACCAGCTTTTTCAGTGTTGACGTTATAGTATTCATCTCGAAAAACAAAAAGAATCATATCAGCATCCTGTTCCATCGAACCTGATTCTCTTAGATCACTAAGACGCGGTTTTTTATCGGGCCGTCCCTCTGGGGAGCGGTTAAGCTGAGCGAGGGCAATGACAGGAATTTGTAATTCTTTAGCCAAAGCTTTAAGCCCCATCGAAATTTCTGAAATTTCTCGCTCGCGACTTTCGTATCGTTTATGGGTACTACCTCCCATAAGTTGCAAGTAATCTATAAGAACTAAATCGAGTCCATTTTCTTTTTGATAGCGACGACATCGTGAACGCAACTCGACAAGAGAAATGCTGGGAGTTTCATCAATCCCTAATTTGGATTGAAAGCTATAAATATTTCTAGCGGCTTCCATCAGTCGATCTGTTTCATCGTCAGCCAGATCCCCTTTTCTTAAACGCGAGGAATCAACTCGTCCTTCCGAAGAAAGTACCCGCGACATCAGCTGTTCTTTAGACATTTCCAGAGTAAACATCACAGCTTTATGATTTTTTTTTACGGCGTTCATCATAAAATTAAGAGCTAATGCTGTTTTTCCCATTCCCGGCCTCGCTGCTAAAATCACAAGATCACTTCGTTGCCAGCCACCCGATAACTCATCTAGTTCATTAAACCCTGTAGGGATACCTGTGATTTTATCACCACGTTCCAGATTTTTTTGAATTTGTTCAATGGTGGTTTCGAGAACTTTATCCGCAGCTACAATCCCTTGTTTTTCTCTCTGTGAGGAGATCTGTAAAAAATCTTTCTCAACATCTTCAATAAAGGATTCGACGCTTCCATCACAGACAAATGCTTTTTTGATAACACCTTGGCAGGTAAGAATAATTTTTCTTAAAAAATAATATCGCTTAACTAGGCCGGCATAGTATTCAATATTTTGTGTATAAGGAGAAACTTCGGTAAGTTCGACCAAATAGGGTGGTGAAAATTTTTCATTTTGTTCTTCGAGTCGGCGAAGTTTATCAGCCACCGTAATAAAATCAGGCGTCTCATTTTGAGAATATAATTGAAGAATTATTTCAAAAATTTTCCCATGAGCATCAATAAAAAAATGTTCTGGTTTTAATTGATCAGCAACGACGTGTAAACAATCAGGGTCTCGGAGCACAGCTCCAAGTACAGCCCGTTCCCCATCCAGAGAATGAGGAGGAACTAGGCTACCGCCCCCCTGATCATTTTTTCCTGACATTTATTGTGCGACAACCCAAACTTTAAATTTTGCATGTATTTCTGGATGCAATTTAACTTGAGCAGAATAAACACCAACCTTTTTGACTTCTTCTGTTAAAGAAATATCTTTCTTAGAAACTTGAACCCCCTCATTTTTAAGAAGGTCTTCAAGCTCACCAGAGGTAACGGTTCCAAAGATTCTCTCTTCTTCACCCACCTGTTTAGACACAGTAACAGAAATTTTTTCAATTCGTGCTGCTAACTCTCGTGCTTTACTCAAAACTTTTTCGCGATTGGCAAGTAGAATTGTTTTGTGACGTTCAAGAGCCTTTGCGTTAATTTCATTTGCCTGCTTTGCTAAGCTACGTGGAATAAGAAAATTTCTTGCATAACCAGCTCTGACGGAGAGAACATCTCCCGCTTTTCCTAAATTTTCTAAATCTTGATTTAATATAACTTTCATTTTATGTCCCTCTTATAATGCTTTAAAATAATATTCTTATTCGTCGGAAGAATCCTCTAAACTAATTTCCTCTTCTTCCACGGTGTCAACAAACACTCGCTCTTTAGATAATTCTTCTTTTCGTTTTGCGGTATCAACATTCTCACCCGTTCTTAGGCACATATAGCGAAGAACATTTTCATCAAGTCGCATGAGTCGTTCCATCTCAGCTACGTTGGCATTTTCTCCCACAAAATCATAAAACATGTAATGCCCTTTGAATTGTTTCTTGATGGGAAATGATAATCGTTTAGAACCCCAATCATCTTTTTTTAAAATCTCTCCCCCATCTTTTTTCATGAGTGTCTCGTACTTTTGGAGAAATTTTTCAACATCTTTTTCCCCAAGATCGCTTTTCGCAATAACTGTAAATTCATACTCTCTTAACATTTTTATTTCCTCCCTTTGGAATTAATTAGCCAGAAATTTAATTTTTTCTAGCAGAGAAGTTTGAACCCATGACTATACTCTAATTTTTTTCAATTTGGGACAAAAAAATTGCTTGAATACGACTTAAAACTTCTTTTAGCAAATTTCCCGTAAACTGATGGAGTTCTTCTTGGCTCAATTGGCTTAAAACCCAATCAGAGACATTGCTGGACCATTTTTCTGGAGGTCTACCAATACCAATTTTAATGCGGTGAAATTCTGAGGAACCAAGTTCTTGAGTGATGCTTCTAATCCCGTTATGTCCACCATGACCGCCCCCCCCAAGCCTTGTTTTAACTTTGCAAGATTCCATATCGAGGTCATCGTGTATTACAATGATCTGTTCGATGGGAATTTTAAAGTAACGGGCAAGAGCAGAGACTTGTAGACCGCTACGGTTGATATAAGTTTGTGGCTTTTGAAAATAGCATTCCTGGTTTAGTAATTGCCCTTTTGCAAAATCACCGAAAGCTCCCTGATGGGAAAAGGAAATATTATTTTGGTCTGCGATTTGATCTAAAATTAAAAAACCCGCATTGTGGCGGGTTAACTCATATTGCGGCCCAGGGTTTCCAAGGCCGACCAAGAGAAATGTTTTCACTTTTTAGTTTTAAGATGAGAAGAATAAATCAAATCCACATGCAAGGCAGCTCGTGTAATCGGGTCAACTTGCACTTCTTGGACAAATACTTTTTCTTGTTTGCCTGCGAGATCGAGTATAAAAGTGCGATCTGTTTGATAAGCTTTTCCTAAAAGTTTAGGTTCAAGATTGATATAGGTTGATTTTCCTTTGTTAAGGATCGTACCAGGAATTAGTCCAGCTTTTCTAATTTTTCGAGCGATACTTTTGCCGGTTTTTTCTCTTAGCTCACCTTTGATGATATATTCTTTTGATGTTTCCATTTTTTCTCCAAGTTATCCGTAAAATAAAAAATACTGAATTTATTTTTATATCGGCTCTTTAAACTCTCTGCAAGCTCTAAACAAAGAGTGAGCTGATGGAGTCTGCTTTATGGATTCTTTCAATGGCACAGGCTAAAAGTTCTGCAATAGAGAGCTGTTTTATTTTGGGAGTCTTTTTTGCCGCGTCACTCAAGGGAATTGAATCACTAACAATCAATTCCGTAAGAGGAGAACTTGAAATTTTTTCCACAGCCTTACCGCTTAATACCGCATGAGTGATTGCCGCAGCAACGGATTTTGCTCCCGACTTCACCAAAGCATCTGCGGCATGAACAAGGGACCCCCCTGTATCGCATATATCGTCAATAATCAGACAATCTTTTCCTCTGACTTCACCGATGATATGCATCACAGCACTTTCATTAGGTCGATCACGTCGCTTATCAATAATTGCTAAACTGGTATTAAGATGTTTTGCCATTGCTCTAGCTCGTTCTACACCGCCCGCATCGGGCGATACGATCATCCAGTTTTTATCTTTTATCTGTGAAAAATAATCGCCGAACAGTTTTTTTGCAAAGAGATGGTCAACCGGGATATTAAAAAAACCTTGTATCGCCGAGGTGTGAAGTTCCAAAGTAAGAATACGATCCACACCCGCAGTAACAAAAAGATCAGCAACTAATTTGGCAGTGATGGGAGTTCTAGGGGCACTTTTACGTTCTTGTCGTGCATAACCAAAATAAGGAAGTACGAGAGTGATGCGATGAGCGGATGCTCTTCTACATGCATCAGCCATGATAAGACATTCCATAATATGTTGATTGGCGGGAAAGCAAGTCGGCTGAATAATGAAAGCATCGCGGCCTCGAACATTATCCTCAATTTCAACACGAGTTTCACCGTCAGAAAAATTGCCGACGAAAGATGTTCCCAGGGGGATGCTTAATTTTTTGCAGATAGCTTCAGCAAGAGGGCGGTTGGCATTGCCAGAAAAAACAACTAATTCGTGATCCACTTCCATCCCCTCCTTCAGAGCGTATTGCAAAAAGGTTTTCATGATAGAAGAAACTGGGGCGGCAGGATTCGAACCTGCGAATGCTGGAATCAAAATCCAGTGGCTTACCGCTTGCCGACGCCCCAAAAAAATGCGGTAAAAATATTCAGTTTTTAAGGATGACTTATAACAAGATTATCTGTCAATATAATTAAATGATCTGGAAAAAAACTTTTTTATTTTTTTTATTTTTTGCTTCTAGCACAATTTTAGCGGAAGGTTTTTTGCATAGCGATGATATTTCGGAGCCTTTTACAGAAGATAAAAATCATCGAGATTTTAATCAAGAAGAGCTTCCTGAAGCTGACGCAGGAAGTCTTGATTTTATTTACCCTGAAGATCAGTCTTATTCTCTGAGTTTGGGTCTCAGTCAATCAAGTTTCGGAGGGAGATTCACCGTTTCAAATCATTATACTCGCTTTATCAATTTAGATTTGAGTGGGTTTTATCAATATCAAAAATATTCGGATGAAAATAAAGAACAAGAATTTGGGCCGGAACTCTCTCTCAAATTGCATTATGGTCCTGGAAAAGTTCTGAGACCTTTTATTGGGAGTGGGGTGGGATATCTTTTCTGGTTGCGAGATAAAAATGGTGAAGAATATGATCATAGTCACACGCCCACAGTTTTTTGGTTTTTAGGGGCGGATGTGGTATTCAACCCGAATGTTTTTTTAAGAATGGGAATTAAATTTACAGAGCTACTTTTTCATTCACCTAAAAAATTTGATAACCCAAATGAATATGAATCTAAAAAAATAAAAAGTTTGGAACTTGGACTTATTTTTTCTTTTTAAAAATCAGTAAATAATTAAACCCACGTAAATAAAAATTGTCTTTTTCGGCGACGGTGTGGAAATTTTTTTCACGCAATTTTTTATTCTGTCTTTTAACAACGATAATATCTTGTGGCTCCATCCATTGTGACATCAGGTCATACATTCTAAAACCAAGAGGTAAAAATCCTTTTCCCTTTTTAAATGAGTCAGAAATATAGAGAGCACAAAATTTTTCAGGTTTTAAAACACGGGCAATTTCTTGAATTACTTTTTCCATAGCCTGAAAATAATTATTTTCATAGGCATCCAGTTCACCAATACATTTTGGGTGGCCTGAATAACGAATATGTGTCGAATAGGGTGGATCAATAAAAATGAAATCAATCGAATTATTTTTTAGGGGAAGTTTTCTTGCATCAGCTTCTTCAATATCGTCCCGAATGGGAGCAATATCAAATCCCCTACCCTGACGGTTTAGGTCATGGGCCACATCAATAGTTGTTCCGCTTCCACACATTGGGTCTAATACGAGTTCATTTTCTTTAGTATAACGTTTAATTAAATTCCAAATAACCCAAGATGGGGAAGCTCCTAAATAATTTTTATCGCCCTGTAGACCTGAACCATAATGTTGCGATGGATATTCCCAAAATGTTGTAGTTTGTAATTCGAGTGATGGGCGTTTAATCATTTAAAACCTTCTGCCATTCTTTAGGTAAAGGAGATTCTATCTTCAACTTTTCTTTTGTCACAGGATGAAAAATTTCGAGAGATTTCGCATGTAAAAATATACGATGTTCATAAGAAAAATCGGAACCATATTTTATATCTCCTAAAATTGGAAATCCGCGTAATGATAATTGTACTCGCAGTTGATGACTACGCCCTGTTTTAGGATAGAGAGAGAATTCAATTTTTTTATCTTTTATTTCTTTGATCGAGCCTTCGAGTATGCACATACGTTCTTTCTTATCATCACGTGATTCTTTCTTAAAAGATTTATTTTCCTTGCGGTCTTTTGCAATAAGATCTTCCCATAAAAATTTTTCGGAGACATTTCCTCGTTTATGACAAATGGCTCGATATTCTTTGACTACTTTTCGTTCGCGAAATTGCTCATGCAGTCGCGAGGCTCCTTTGGATGATTTCGCTAGAAGTACAACACCGCTCACGGGGCGATCTAAAAAATGAATGAGGGAAATAAACTTTCCTTTACCTTGAGCAATTAAATAATCTTTAGCATAAGCGATTAAAGGCGTGTCTCCTGTTTTATCAGAAGCCATTAAAAGTCTTGCTGGTTTATCAAAAAAGAGACAATGATTGTCTTCATACAGAACTCTTTTTTGAAAATCTCCGAGGGAAAATTGAAATGAATTTTCTTTTTGCAATTTCTACACACCTGAAAAAACTTGAACAGCAGCAACAGCTTTTTTCCATCCTGATAACATTAAATTTATTTTTTGGCTTTCGTCAGAATTTAATTTTTCAGAAAATTCTTTTTCGATGTCTGTTCCCTTTTTTAATTCTTTGAGATCGGAATAAAATCCTGCTCCTAAGGCGGCTATTAATCCTGCCCCAAGAGCAGTGGTTTCAATCATTCGAGGGCGTTCGATTTTAGTGCCGATGAGTTGTGCTTGAAGTGTCATGAGTAAATTATTACGACATGCTCCACCGTCCACACGCAATACGCGAAGAGGTTTTTGAATTTCTTCCGTCATGGAATGCACAAGATCAGCGACTGTAAAGGCAATTCCTTCGAGGGTTGCTCGAATAATTTGATTTTTACTGCTACCACGAGAAAGACCTAAAATTGCTCCTTTTGCACTTGGATTCCAATAGGGAGCACCGAGTCCTGAGAGAGCAGGAACAAAATAAATTTCAGGAGCTGCTTCAATATTTTTAGCCAGACCCTCACATTCATCCGCAGAAGAAATAATTTTTAATTGATCACGTAAATATTGAACAGCGGCCCCTGCAATAAAGGAGGACCCTTCGAGAGCAAACGTATTTTTCTTATTTAATCCCCAAG
>CAZFSQ010000095.1:0-7347 GCA_964521975.1 uncultured Oligoflexales bacterium
TAAATTCATTAAATCATCAGATGAACTGGCTTCTATACTCTCATTATAAACACATTTTACCTCAACTTGGGACAGTTCTTTTATTTTTTGACAAAATTTTTCTTCTTGATATCTCGAATCGTGAGGTTCGCCCGCACTATAAACCGGATATAAAAAAACTTGGTGTGCGTGAGGAAAAGATTGAGCAAGTTGGTTTTCAAGGTGGATGGTGCGTGTAAAACGATGAGGTTGAAAGAGGACAATAATTTTATGTTTTGGGAAGGAAGTTTTTAACCCCAATATACAAGATTTAATTTTATCTGGGTTATGAGCATAGTCATCAAAGACAAGTATATTTTCTGTTTTTGCTTTTAATTCAGATCGTCTTTTAATTCCTAAAAATGAAGAAAAACTTTGAGCAGCTTTTTGAACATCGAATCCCAATGCCGATATCAGCGAAAGAGCAGCCAGGGCATTCAAAGCGTTATGAAATCCAATTAGAGGTAAATAAAAATGGACGCTTTCATGCTCGATAAGGGCTTTAATCTGTGAACCGAATTCTTGAGGCTGATAATCTATAATTCGTGAATGGCATCCGAGGATAGAACCATATCCCATTCTTCTTTCAAAAACAGAAGAACTAATTTCGCGGCAATAGAGATCATCCCAATAAAGAATCACGCGGCCATCTTCATGAGTGTTTTGAATGAAATGTGAAAATGTGGCCATGATCTCATCTAAATTTTTATAATAGTCGAGATGATCTTCTCCGATACTGGTGACAAGAGAAATAAAAGGGTGAAATTTAACGATCGTACCATCCGACTCATCAATTTCCGCAATTAGAAAATCACTTTCCCCCTTTTTCCAGCTCGAAGATTGAGTGAGGGTATTGAGATGTCCTCCTAAAAACAGCGACGGTTCTTTTCCGAGAGCAGTCAATACATGATAGCAAAGTGCGGTGGTGGTTGTTTTTCCATGACTACCTGCCACACCTATTGAGAATGGAGATTGATTAAAAAAATAGGCTAATAAGTCAGAGCGGTGAAGAATTTTTTTTTTATTTTCCAGAGCCCATTTTAATTCTGGATTGTTTTGATCTACTGCTGATGAATAAATGATATGAGTTGCTTTTTGAATGTATTCAATTTGATGATTTTTTTGGATAGGTATTTTAAGGGATTCTAATTCAGAAGAATTGTCGTCACCTATCATAAGATCAGAACCTGAAACATTAAATCCTTTAGCTCTTACATAACAAGCGAGAGGAAACATTCCAGAGCCTGCTATACCGATAAAATGCAAATGATCTTGCGAGGAATTAAGTTGCAACTCTATTTTCTCTACTGATGCGTGATAAAATTCCAATCAAAAAAACAAAGCACAGTAGAGAGCTTCGCCCATAACTCATCAAAGGTAAAGGCATTCCTTTGGTGGGTAAAAGACCCATGGTGACAGCCATATTAAGCAAGGCTTCTAATGCAATTAAAAGAGTAATGCCGAGAGCAAGATTTTTTTTATACAAATTTTTTTCCCGCCGCATCACTTGCCAACCCAAATGGGTGAGATAAAAAAAGAGAATAATGATAAGTGATACACCGAGCAAACCAAATTCTTCTCCAATCATCGCTAAAATAAAATCGGTGTGGGCTTCGGGGAGATAAAATAATTTTTGTTTTGACTCACCAATGCCTAACCCCATGAGTGAGCCATTTTGAAAGGCGAGGAAACTTTGAATAATTTGAAAACCTGAATGGTGGGCATCAGCCCAAGGATTCAAAAAAGATGTGATGCGTCTTAGGCGATAAGGAGATTGAATAATGGCCGCTGTTACGGAAACAAGTCCCAGCATCACCCCCCCTATAAGCCATCGTCGTGGAAGCCCAGCAATAATGAGCATGATTCCACAGAGAGAGAGAATTAATATAGTTGTTCCCAAATCAGGTTGAAAAAAAATAGGGATTAAAAATAAAGTTAATCCTAAAAAAATAGGAATTAAAAATTTCATAGGGTAATAAAAAGAAAAGCCGGGACGTGTGAGGTTAGCAGTAATAAATAAAATCATACTTACTTTAGCAAGTTCTGAGGGCTGAAATAAAAACCCAGCGATTCGCAACCAACGATCGGCTCCTTTGGCTTTTACAACAAGTGAGGGAACAAAAATTAAAATAAGTAATATAAAAGTAAAAATAAAAAGCGGTAGAGTCAATTTTTTAATGAAGGAAATAGGGATGTGCTGCAAAATAAAAAACATACCCAATCCAAGTAGAGCAGCTTGTAGCTGTTTTTGAAAATAGGAACTCATTTCCACGCCGCTGCGAAATGCACCCACGGAAGATGCATCGAAGATAGCCAACAGACCAAACAACATGAGAAGAAGCATGGTAAAAAAAATAAGGCTGGAATAAGTGTATTTGGAGTTTATCATCTCCACTTATTTTAACCGCGAGAGACCTCAGATGTCTATTTAGAAAATTGTCATCCCCGACGAGCTAAGCGAGTGCGTGGGAATCTTTAACAAAACATGAAATTATTTTCTCTTTAATTTAATTTCTTTAACACCTGAATTACGATTACCTTTGAGCACACCAAGGGTAAGATTTTTTAACTCACTAACAGAAAGATCTTTTTGTGATTTAAATACACGATCTCCCAAATTATTCTTGATTGCATTTGCAGTATACCAATCCGAGTGGGGGGCATTACAATTCGATTGATTTCCTTCACAGTACCACAATTCAAAATTACGACTATTGGTCGCATAGTTTAAATAAATAGGGGCTGTATTACTAGAGTTCATGTCTCCGAGAGCGACATAAAAATCACCTTGGAATTGATTAGGGTCAGTGATCCCTGGTTCTTGATCGTTAATCTCGTTATTGTCGTAGTAGAATCGTTCATAATCGCTTTCAGGACGAGGATTGATAGAGTTCATATTGGAAGCGTCACTATAAAGTTCTTGATATTTTTTATAGATGCCTTTGATGTCATCCGCTTGGGGAGCACTATAACTTGTATTACACATAAGAGATTGCGGCTGTCCTGCTTGACAGTTTCCTGATTGGCCACCTTGATAAGTGTCGGCCAACGCAAACGCATGACCAAATTCATGGGTAAGAACATTATCAGAAGCAAAATACCCACTAGCAGACATATTAACGACAGGATGAGAACCTATATTCGTATGAGCATGAACAGAAGGATGTATAACAACATCTACATCACAGTTTCCACCTTGTCCTTCGCGGACCAAGACATTATTTGCAAGTGGTGATGGACTGATATCCCTCAAAGGATCAACCCACTTCAATATAGCCACACGCACTCGATTTTCCCAAGAATTAAAATTGTCATAGCTACCACTAAGACAGGCGGTGATTTCTTGTTTTCTCACATCTTGAATTAAACCATAAACACCCTCACCAAAGGTCAAAAAATTAAGATGCGAGGTGTTATTGTCTTCTAAGGATAAATTTTGTCTCGTACAAGACATCGCTAATAAAATAATAATTAAAAGTGTTTTTTTCACAAACGACTCCCTATAAATTTAACCGATAAAATAATGCAAAAAATGATTCATTTGTGATTAAAAATATAATCATATAAAATCAAGAGGTTTAAAAATGACTAATTTTTGAGAGCCAAAACCTTAGACAATATAGATGTCGATAAAATAGACAGAGAAATAGACTGTTTTTTATATGATTAAATACTTCCTTTATTACCTAATTCTTCTATTAAGAAGAACCTATCGCATTCAAGTTCTTAATCCTGAATTGATTGAAAAAGCCAGGTCTCTATCCAAGCATAAAAATTACGTTTTAGCTCTATGGCATGAGAATTTATTTCCCATGATTTTGGTTCATGCTCATCAGGACATGTCCCCATTAGCGAGCTTATCCTATGACGGAGATATCGTGAGTTTTATTCTTATAAAATTAGGTTATGACCCTGTCCGAGGTTCAAGTGGAAAAGGTTGGGTTGGGGGTACAAAAAGTATCTTAAAAAAATTGCATGAAGGTAAAGATGTGGCGATTACTCTCGATGGCCCTAAAGGACCAAGAAGAATTCCCAAAGATGGAATTTTTCCTATTCTTGAGAGAACAAAAACAGCGGTTCTACCCTCTTCAGTTTCAATCAAACCGCTAAGAATACTTCACCGCAGTTGGGATCATTTTAAAATTCCTTTACCCTTTGCAACAATATTAATCCAATATGAAGAACCTTATTTAATTGCAGATTCATCTTTAGAAAATTCTGCCCAAGAATTAACTCAAAAAATGAATAATGCAGAAAAAGTGGTATGGAAACATCTCGTGAAATTTTATTAAGCTCTACCAAAATTACTTTTGATAAAGCATGGGTGGATGGGAAAAATAATCTTGTCTTCCAAGTTTTAATTCCGCAGAAAATAGTTTTGGTATTGCGTTCGCAATGGGCAAAAGAAATTTTTTATCTTCAAAAAAAAGGTCAGCAAGAATTAAAGCAAAACCCCATGACTGAAATTTGTCGCAAATATTTATCGGGCGGTTTTCTTCATGAGGTTGCTTCTGGTAAAAATAAGAATGAATTTTTATTTTATTGGCAGGTTCATGAAAAAAAATATGTTCTGCAATTGCGACTCGAATCGGGGTTTCAATTTAATTTAATTTCTCTTTCTGAAAAGGAGTCGCTCTGTCGTTTTGAATCCAATGGGTGTTTTACAAAAAAGAAAACTTGTGAAATGTTGCCGGAGATTAAAGAAGAGATCAATAAAATTCCACTTATCGAAAATGAAAATTCTCAAGCCAAAGTTTCTTTCGACAAAAACTTTTATTTAGCCAAGTTAAAAAGAAAAATTAAAACACTCAAAAAATCATCCGCAGGAAAAATTGATATAGAAGAGACGGAAAAAAAAATAGAAACTCTTAAAAAAGAAGTGTCCTCTGTCATGCCCAACGACTCACGAAGTGAGGAGTCCTCTGTCATGCCCAACGACTCACGAAGTGAGGAGTGCCAGGGCATCTTAAAAAACATAGGTATTTTCCTAAACAAAAAATACGCCGAATTAAAAAAACTAAAAACTCAATTAGAGATTGAAAAAAAGTTGGAACATGATTTTAAAAAGCAGTTAGAAGAAATAGAAAAATTAAAAATTGAACTTGAGAGTCAAAAAGAAATAAATTCTTTAGATATTGCAACAAGATTTAAAAAACTTGATATTCAAATAGAAAAAAAAGAATTTCCTTCCTCAAAACCAAAACCATCGTTACCCTGTCGTGTTTTTATCGCGTGTGATGAAAAAGAAATTTGGGTGGGAAAATCTGCCACGGATAATGATCAATTATTAAAAATATCTAAGGGAAATGATTATTGGCTTCATGCGGTGAATGTTTCTGGGTCGCATGTGATTATTCCTATATCGCAAAGAAAAAATAGAGAGGTGGAAAAAAAAGTTTTAGAAGAGGCTGCGATTTTGGCTGTTTATTATTCAAAAATTTCTAAAGATTATCGCGGTGAAGTTTATGTTACTAAAAGACAATGGGTGAAAAAAAAGAAGGGTATGGTTCCGGGTATGGTTCATGTGGAGAGGGGAGAGACAATGCAGGTTAAGTTTGATGAGAATAAAGTGAAGGAAATTACAGAGAGATCATTTAATGTCTAGGCATTCCATTAATTCTAATCCCTATAACACGAAGTTTATGTGGCCCGTTGAGAGCTGTATTTTCTGTCATGATCGTAGATTCTTCAATAGATGAATTAATATTAGTCAAATATCCTAATCGTTTAGTTGATGAATTGTATGGAATAATATTACTCTCTGTTGCATAAGCAATGTGAAAGCGACTGTTGTGATCAACTGCTAGAGAAACATATCTGATTTTTTCCTCTTCTGAAGTTGAAAAGGAGGCAATAGAAAATGAATCTGACGAAGCAGGCTTTTGAGCAATGTGAATATTTTTACCCCAAGATGCAATTTCATCGGAATTAGTCAGCGTATCTGTAAATACGACAAAAACTTGATCGTTTTGATCCAAAACAATATCTATAAAATTGCCATACCGTAGTTGTGTGAAGTTTAAAGAACTTGAGGAAGTGAGGTCAGCTATTTTAATATGCTCAAAATTTCCATTTTTATTGGTTGAATAATAAACAGCTGATGTTCCTGAGGTGCTTTTACACTGATATGCCATATGAATATTATTTGCTGAATCCACCTCTACAGTTGGAGTTCTGCTTGTTGGGGCATTACTCACAGTGACACAATGTGAAGGTAGAAACGAAATGATGGTTGCTGGGTTAGAACCTGAAGTAGTTGGCCAAATATGATTTGTAGTTTTTGAATAATAAATATCGTCATTGCTGGGGTTTCCAAAATAATAGCATCTTCTTGTGATGCTGCATCACTCACAGTTTTACCCGAAGCTTTTTTTCTTGTATCACTCTCAGAAGTTTTACTGCAATGAAATAGCATTAAAACTAAAGTTGAAAAAAATATTTTAGGAAATGATTTCATAAACCACCAAATCCCCTTCCTATAGAAACTCCTCGGAAGATTAGAAAAAAGATTAAGTTAAAAGGTGACTTTTCTTAATTTCTGTTATATTGCAGATAGTTGAGGAATTTAATGAAATCCGAGCTGCACCTTCATCTCTATGGCGTTTTAACATCTGAAGATATTTTTCAATATGGTAAAGATATTTATCATTTGAGAGAAAATCGGCTGCATTGGTACGCAGATGAATTTGAAAAAGTTTTTTTCTATCGTCCTGATTGGAAAAAATATTGGGATGATTCTCAAGAAGGATTGGAACATATTGCTCAAGATTTTTTATGTCAAAAACCTCTTGATAATTTTTTAGAATTTCAAGCCAAGTTTAATTTATTGATTGCTCTTTTTCCGTTGCAAGAAAGTATCGAAAAAATTTGTGACATTGTTTTTTTACGTTCTCGCCATATCGAAAAATTACATTATGCTGAATATCGAATTTTATTATTTTGGGACGGTGATGAAAATAAATCAGATCAGTTCATCAAAAAAATGCTTCGCCAATGTGAAAAACATTATCTTGATTCAGATAAAACATTTATTCCAAGAATTATTTTAAGTCTGACAAGAGATGATTTAATTCTCATTAAAAAAATTGATTTTTTATCGCGATGGTTAGAATCTAACGCATCACCATTTTTAGCAGGGATAGATTTTTGTGGATTTGAAGAACATGATGACATTTCGCAAAAACATTTTCTAAAAGATTTTATTTTGAAATATCCCAATATGGATTTATGTTTTCATATTGGTGAAACCAATGACTTTGTCTCAGAAGAAATCACTCTTACGCGAATGAAAAAAATTATTGAACTAGGATGTAAAAGATTGGGCCATGG
>CAZFSQ010000096.1:0-7332 GCA_964521975.1 uncultured Oligoflexales bacterium
GTCATAAAGTAATCATCTTTTGAAAAAGTTTGAGCGATTACAGATTGGGTGAAGATGGTAAATAAAGATAAAATTTTTATCATCACATTTCTCCCAATACACTGCGTACTTGATCTTCAAAGGAAATAATTTGTTGGTCGCTATAAATGGCGAGTGATTTTAATAACTGTTTCAAAACTAACTCATCTTTTTCGCTTGGCAATGCTTGCATCAAGAGCATTCCGCTTTCATGGTCCAGCATTCGAGCTAATCCGTAGGCTGCCGAGGCACGACTGAGAGAATCGTTGGATGTCATCATAGCTCGCAAAATTTCAAAACTTAATTTTTTATCTACATCCATAAAATAAATGGCTAAATTAGCTCGCGTTCGATTATGAGGATCGTCACTCATTTTGCTTAAACGAGAATTAACTTCTTGCGTCTTAGAATGTGTCCAAAGAGCTTCAACCGCATTGGCTCGCACACGGCCATCTTTATCCTCTAATTGATGGATGATATGTGGTAGAGATTCTTTTTTATCAAAATAATTGATAATCACAACAGCACTCGCACGAACCCTCTCATCAGGATCATGGAGTAATTCGATGACAAGATTTTTTTCTTCAAGAGAATATGCGTAATCTTTTTTCCGTTTTAATTCACTGATCACGATATGCCTGATCCAAGCATTTTTGTGACGCAATGCTGAAAATAAAATGGGAGAGAAATCTTTAAAACCTCGTAAGGTGGAGTAGGCATGAATCACTTCACTTTGAATAGATAAATCATCATGGTTCAGAAGTTCGAGAGCTAATTGATCATTTTCTTTGCCACCGATCTTAATTAAAGCCGACGCAGCTCCCGATAAAGACATATTTTGTTTCGAGACATCAAAAAATTTTTTAAGTAAACTAGAATCACAATTTAGTTTTCCTGTTTTAAATTCAAATGTCTTCCAGAGATGGCTATAAATTTCTTTGCGTTGTGTTTCAAAATCACCGAAATAACCGATGATCGGTTTATCGACGAGTATATCTTTAATGATATGTCCATCGACGAGATGAACAATACGTTTGGAATATTGAGCATCCATAGGAGAATGAGTTACTTGGACAATGGTGTGGCCTTTCATATTTAACTTTTGCATGATTGCCAAAATTTCTTGTCCCGTTTTTTTATCCAAAGCCCCTGTTGGTTCATCAGCAAATAAAAACATGGGGTCATTAACCAAGGCTCTAGCAATCGCGACCCGTTGTTTTTGTCCGCCGGAAATTTGATTGGGTTTATGGTTTGATTTATGACCTAAACCAACGGCGTGCAGGCATTCAAGAGCTTTTTTTATGCGATCTTTTGCTCGCACTCCAGCATAGAGTAGAGGCAACGCTACATTCTCTGCCGTGGTCATACCTTCGAGCAAATTAAAATCTTGGAAAATAAATCCAATATATTTATTTCTAAGTGTGGCAACTTGATTGGAAGATAATTGAGTAACATCTTGTCCATCTAAACTATAAGAACCCGTTGTAGGTCGAGCTAGACATCCGAGAATGGATGCAAGAGTCGATTTACCAGATCCACTTGGTCCCATGATGGAAACAAATTCACCACGTCCGATACTCAATTGGATATCTTTGAGAATTTGGAGAGTTTGTTCTCCCAGCATGAAAGATTTAGAAATGTTTTTTAATTCAATCAAAAAGAAATTCCTTCAGGCAATTGTCCTGTGAGCGATCTTAACGCTGAAATATTATTAAACACGTCAATTCGTGCCGATAATTCGGATACCCTTGCGTTATTCACTTCTGTTTGAGCATCAATCACATTCTTGACGGTTGATTCTCCCACTTTAAATTTTTCATACTCAGCACTGATTTTCTTTTCAGCAATTTCTCGACCCATCTCAACAAGAACAAGTTTTTTAAAACTCATATCAATTTTTTCTTTGAGGCTATGAACTTCTTTGACTAAATTTTGTTGGGCCAATTCAAAGCTGTATAATGCTTTTTGTTTGGCATTCACCGCTTGGGTGAATGAAGAAAAATTTTCGTTATTATAGAGAATATAATTGAAGGATAATCCCATTGAAAAAGTTCGATCATTTATTTTCATGCTCTCTTGCACAGTTTTAAAAAATCCATCGTCGCTGGTTGAATTATTATAGCCAACTTCAAAATCAAGTTTAGGCAGTCGAGCTTGTTTCGATAATTCAAATGAAATTTCTGATTCTTCTAGCGACTGTTTTGCTTGAATGAATTCAGGTTTATTTTCCTTGGCTTGATTTAAAATTTCGTCCACTTTAATTTCAGGTTGTTGAGGACGGGTTTTTAAAACTTTGGGATCGGGGAAAATTAATTCTTTGGAATTTTCTTGCTGATACATTTGTTTAAAACCTTGATAAGCATTTTTATAATCAAGTTCAGCGGACATATAAGAAACTTCGGCTTGTGATTTTTGTAAATTAGAACTAAGAAGAGCCATTTTGTCAGACTCACCCACATCCACCATGTCCTGAATGTCTTGGTTAAGAGCAATGGCGAGTTTATGGTTTCGGTCTTCAATTTTTAGTTTGATATATTTTTGGATGAGATCAAAAAAAACTTGTTCTGCTTCTTGTACCGCTTTTAGAGTTTGTGATTTAAAATTCTGATCTAATTTATCGCGATCATATTTTTCTTTTTTATCATAGAGTGATTTTGTGGTGAGGATACTATCCTTTAATAAACTGAATCCAACTTTTGTTCCAATGGTTGAGGTGTCTAATCTCTTGGGAGTGAGTTGCGTGCTACCGGGAAAAGAATTTTGATGTGAAAAGGTGGGTATATTCAAAGAATAGTTGAGTCCTGTCATCGGTGAGCCTTGCAGGGTTAATCCTAAATTAGTTGCAATAGATTTTGAGGATGAAAACTTTTCGCGATCATTGATTAGATCAGAAAAATCACTATCAGAATATTTACGACTCCAATTTTGTGATGAGGAAGCATCTAAAGAAAGTTTGGGAAGTTTCGCACGGTCTTTAATCTCAATATTTTCTTTATTGGTATTGAAATCCTCTCTAGCAATTTTAATACTCAACCCTTTTTCTTTAAGCAGAAAATAAAAGTCTTTAAGAGGTATAATTTTGTTTGCCTCTTTCGGAGTTTCATAAATATCCAATTCACGTACTAGATCATTGTAGCGACTTACTACTACTTTCTTACCCGGTTTGGCAAATGAAGTAGAACTTAAAACTAAGAATAGAAAAGAAATTCTATTGAATATAAATCCAATCATTTGGTTGAACCCCCTCTAAAATTTCAATTTCTAAATCCGATCGAATTCCCGTCTTAACAGCGGTCATTTTGGGTGGAGTATTTTGCTGATTGGAGACGAGAATAAAATCTCCTTCAGGTGTTGTCGAAACACAAGCCAAAGGAATGACTAAAGCATTTTCTTTTTTATCAAACACATATTTTGCGGAAGCTTCAAATCCTTCTTTCAATGCATGATCACCGTCGCCGCTACACTGCTTATCAAGATCAATTTTAATACTATATCCAAGCATAGTGCTCTGTGATTGTTGTTGTTCCCAACTATTTTGTTGGTTTTTATTAGCTGCGGTTAAAGCGACTTCTTTGACGATACCTGTACATTTTTTTTGACTAAGAGCATCAATCGTTATTTCAAGAGAATCATTGGTTTTAATTTTACTGACAAGAGTTTCATCGACACTGATATAGAGTGATAAATTCGACAAGTCAGACACATTCGCCACGACTTGACCGCCGTTGACTTCATTTTGTGAATTAGGATCAGGTTGTACGAGAGAAGACACCACCCCATCAATGGGAGCAATAAAATCTGAAGTAGATACTTGAGAATTAGTTTCATCAAACTCACGTTTTGCTTTTGTCAATTCAAGATCTTTGGTTTTCTTTTGAGTGACGGCAAAATTATATTGCGTTTCTACTTCTTCCACATCTTTTTGTGCAACAATTCCTTGAGCCAATAATTTCTTTTTACGACCTATTTGTCGCTCAGAAAGTTCGAGTTGATCGGAGGCAGCCTTAATATCAATTTCAAGTTGTTTAATTTTATCTTGTAACTCAATTTTCTTTTTCTCAATTTCTGTTTTATCAACTTCGACTAGAGTTTGACCTTTTTTAACAGGCTCATTATTTTTGACTAAAATTTTTGAAATTTTTATTCTTTTTTCTGAGCGTAATTCAATTTTTGTTGAAGCACTGATGGCTCCTTTTAAAACTTTGGCAATTTCAAAATCTTTTTTAGTTGCTTGTATCTGATACTTATTTTTTTCAGCATCAAGTTTTCCGGTTTGGTTTTTTTCATCTTTGTTTTTTTGACAGGAAAAAAATAAAGAAACAACATAGGAAATAATTATAAAGTAATTTTTCATTATCATGCTCGCAGTGCCTCATACGGATCAAGTTTAGATGCTCTCAGTGCTGGAAATAAACCAAAAAATATTCCTGTTAAGATAGACGAAGCAAGTGCTAAACCAATGGTGTAAATAGATGTGTGGGCTTCCCACTGTCCCATTAAAGCGGCCACTTGCTGACCGAATACCCATCCTACAGCGACACCTAAAATTCCACCTAGTAAACACACAATCATGGCTTCTAATAAAAATTGTAAACAAATATCCATGTCTTTCGCCCCAATGGCTTTTCTTAATCCAATTTCTTTTCTTCTTTGATGAATAGATAAAAGCATGACATTCATAATGCCTATACCACCAGTAACGAGACTGATACTTGCGAGTAAAATCCCAACAATATTTTGTTTACTCCAAATGGCTTGCGTTTTTTCAATGGCCTCTCTTGCATCGGAAGTAAGAATTTGCTCTTGGTATTTAGGCTGTAATAATCGTTGGGTTTTATCTTTTGCGATTTTTGATTTATTTTCATCAAAGAGTGTTGCGAGCAAAAGTTGGTTTATTTGTGTTCCACTGAAAATTTGTGGAAAAATTTTCTGGGCGAGCGGCTGAGGAATAAAAAAAGCGTTGTCGTATTCTGATTGCGTGCCACCTTTTTCTTTAAATACACCTAAAATTTTAAAAGTTAAAAATTGCCCTTCCACAACAAGATCAATATTTTCGTGAACGGGAGAAATTTCGTTAAATATTTTTTTTGCTAGAGTTGAACCCAAAATAAGAGCGAAATTTAAATTATTTTCTTCAGCCAAAGTAAATATTCTTCCTTTTTGAACAGTAAAGCGTGTGACGGATAAAAACTCTTGATCTATAGCATAACCTTTTGCATTTTCTACTTTGGAAAAAATAGGATGAGCATAACGCATATCAACACTAGATAATCCAATCATTGAGGTCATGGTTTTTAATTCTGAATTATAGGTTTTTAAAAATTTTTGATCTTCCCTACTAATTTCTCGATTTGCAGAGTGTCTTATCGTTAAGACATTGGAACCAAGGCTGGCAAGTTCTTTATTGATAAACTGCTGAGCACCCTCGTTACTCGATAGGGTAGCAATAACGGCTGCTGTCCCAAAAAGCATACCGATGAGAGTTAAAAATGATCTGAATTTATTAACCCAAAGATTAAGAACAGCAAGACGAAAAATGGCTTTGAATGAAAACAAATTTTGGATTCCTAATTTTGAAATATTAATTTTTTGATTATAGTGGATAGTTTGGTGTTTTGTAAATGAATTGAAAAAAATTAATCTCATCTTCGATGAGTAGCTGAAATAATTTTATCATCATGTGATACTTTTTTGAGATGGGGTTAAGGGAATCATACCCCCTCTCAAACTCTCCTCCCCCTTCTCAAGAAAATAGTGACGGCTCCACTGATCTTTGATAAAAAATATAATTATGCGTAAATACGATGTAGTAGGAATTTGTAATGCATTAGTAGATATACTCGTTGAAACAAGCGATGAGGATATTCGGAAGCTCGCCCTAAGAAAGGGAGCAATGCACCTTGTTGAACATTCTCGACAAGAAGAAATTTTATCCCATTTCAAATCACATGCCCAAACTATTGAGCTGGGCGGCTCCTCAATGAATGCGATTAGAACCTTGGCTGCTCTTGGGATGAGAACTTGTTTTGCTGGAATGATCGGCGAAGATGATTTTGGCTCGCGTATTAAAAATAGAATGCAGCATCTTGGAATTAAATCCCATCTAGGATTATCTGATGTTGCAACAGGAAGTTGTTTGATTCTGATTACACCTGACGGGGAACGCACAATGAATACCTGTTTGGGAGCATCACGACTCTATGGAAAATCACAAATTCCTGAAGAGGAAATTAAGAACGCAACGCTCATTCATTTCTGTGGTTATCAATGGGATACTGATGGCCAGAAAGAAGCAATTCAGCACGCTATTTCAATTGCAAAATCACATTCAACTCTTATTTCATTTGATGTGTCCGATCCTTTTGTTGTTGAAAGACATCAAAAAGATTTTTTGAACATGATTCAAAATGATGCTGATATTGTTTTTGCCAATCAAGAAGAATCACGAATTCTATTTGAAGAATCTCCTGATGAAGCAGCAAAGTGGATAACAGATCAAGGAGCTATTGCGGTGATTAAGTTGGGTTCTAAAGGAGCCCTCATTCGACGAGGTAATGAAGAAATTCGAGTACATCCATTTCCCGTACAAGTTGTCGATACAACGGCGGCTGGAGATATGTTTGCCGCTGGGTTTTTATACGGTTTTCTAAGGGATTTATCTCTGGAAAGATCAGGAAAGATCGCTTCATTTCTTGCTGGAGACGTGATTCAAAGAATCGGAGCCAATATTAGTCAGTCCGCTTTGGGCGAAGTACCGTTATTTTAGTCGTTTTAATATTCAATAAAAAAAAACAAATTACACAATCTAATTAGATAGCATAAAAAAAACTTAACTAAATAAATTTAATTTTCATTGCATCTATCCGAAACGATTTTTGTTGTCTAGTTTTTCAAAAATTATTTAGGAGGGTTTTATGCTAAGCGATTTCTTAAAGAGACTGCCATTGTCTGTGAAAATGTTATCTATTTGCGGAAGTTTTATCGTCCCGATTGTTTACTTAATGTGGGTGATGAGTGCGGCCTTTAATAAGGATATTGATTTTGCTCAGTATGAAATTTATGGCGATCAGTATTTAAAGCCGCTGGTTAATTTAGTGCAAAATGTTTCTTATCATAAAGTAGATACTTTGCAGTTAGCGAATGGCAAATCAAATCCAGAGACAATGAAAGCAATTGAAAATTTCAAAATTGCTGTTGAAAAAGAATATGAAAATCTTAAAGAAGTGGATGCAAGCATTGGCGAAACCCTCCAATTTACTCAAGGAGGTTTAGCTCAAAGAAAACGTGAACGTTATACTCTTAAAACTTTAAGTG
>CAZFSQ010000097.1:0-7330 GCA_964521975.1 uncultured Oligoflexales bacterium
CTTTAAAAAATTTAAATCAAATAATAAATTACGAAGACTCAAAACCAAGTGAAAAATCCATAAAACTGGCAAAAGCAAAACATATTTCATACAGCTAAATTGATCACCTTATCAAAATAATTTCGATCATCCATATGATGCGAAATTACGATGAGTATTTTTTTCTGTTCACGATTTATTTGTAAAAGATGATTCATAATTTTTTTCTCGGTCACTTTATCCAACGAAGCTCCCGGTTCATCCAAAATTAAAATATTTTTATTCTGCAATAAAGCACGGGCTATGGCAATACGGTGAATTTGTCCGCCTGAAATATTTCTCTGAAAATTGCTAATCTCTGTATCTAATCCATTTTCTAATTCACTTATTTCCATCGCAACTAATTTCAAAATTTTTATTAAATACTCTTGCGAATATTTTTCGCGACACCCATATAATAAATTCTCTCGCAAAGTCCCTTTAAACAAAAAAGGATGCTGACTCACTAATATTGTCTGAGAAGTAACATCCTGCCAATTCCCATTACTATCCCATTTATCAGGATAAATAAGCCCGGATAAAATTTTAGCGAATGTTGATTTTCCGCTCCCATTAGGCCCCATGATTAAATAACTTTGACCTGGTTCAAAATGAATATTTTGGATGGAAAGATTCTTTTCATTTGAATGAGGATATCTGAAATCAACTTGGTTAATTTTGATCGTGGTTAAATTTTTTATTTCCCTATCTGCAACTTGTTTAATTTTCTGAGGACTTGCAAAGAAAATCCAATCCGAATGTCTCATGATCGCACCCTGAATCTCACGAACTTTTGTTAACTGTTCACCAATATTCTTAAGCGGTTTAAGCATAAACCCCAGAGCTAAGACAAAAGGAATAAAATCATTCGCATGAGATGAGGAAATATCACCACTTAAAATTGCCCTCCCCGAATACCACAAAAAAATAGAAAAAATGATAAATCCGAAAAATTCTAATCCTGGGGCAAATATCCCTCGCAATGGCACAGACTGCATAATGTCTTTAAAATAATCTTGATTAAATTTCTTATAGTTTAGCAGCTCAAGGTTTTCCCCACGATTTGCTCGCATAAAATCATAGCGGCTGCGAATTCCCAGAATATGATTTTGCAGTTTTTCTTGTTTTTCCTGATAATCTTGAGCATAAACAGCAATGCGTTTAGAAATTATTCCTAAAAAATAAATAAACAATGGAGAAAAAAGCAAGAACCCTAGAAACCATGTAACATTAATCCAAAGCATCATCCCAAGACTGATCATCATCGTCAAAAAATCGCGTGATAGACTTCCAAAAACATCAATAAAACGTGCCTGCAAAAGCATCACATCGTTCATAAGAAGTGACATCCATTCTGACGGTGTTTTTTGAGTCACGGTAAGAAAAGGAACGTCCAATATATTGGCGAAAATTTTTTCTCGTATTTTTTGGGCTACATTCAAACCAATTCCTTCTTGTGACCATAAAAAAATAAACAAAGCAATCGCTCTCACACTGCCCGCGATAAGAATTAAGATGGGAACCCAAACTTTCCAATCAGATAAATTCATTTCATAGTTGGGGATGTGTGATAATAAAACAGGGGGTAATGTATGAAATAGCTGCTGTGTGTTGATCACAGTTCGATCCGCAGAAGACTGAAAAAAAAGTTGAACCACCGGCCCCAATATAAAAATTAAAATGCTCTGAGATATACCCAAAAAAATAAGGCCGACTAAATTAATAGATAATATTAATTTAGCTTGCCAAAGAATATTTTTTAAGAAAATGATCCACTGCTTTTTCATAGAGTTTATTATTTTAAATCATCCGTTATTTTCTTTGCGACGTGAAAGCTCGCATTTTCAATTAAACTATTTTCAACTTTTTCATATGCCATCAGCATTTTATTTCTTTTACTTTTATCCTCAATCAGAGAAATCAACTCTTCTGCCGCTTCGAGCGAAGAAAAATCTTGAATATACTCTTCAACAATTTTTTCATCTGCAATAAGATTCACGAGACTCACAAACGGCAAATGAACAAGTTGTGACGCTAACATATGAGTAATGGGTGACAAACGATAAATAACAATTTGAGGCGTTTTAGCTAGAGCACACTCTAGGGTTGCTGTACCGGAAGCAACCATCGCCGCATCACTAATTCTCATGAGTTCTATTGCCATGCCTGAATAAAAAATTACTTTATTTTTTTGAACATTAAATTCCTGAGAATATTTTTCAAGCCAATTCCGATCAAGACCCTGAGCACAAGGAATCACAAAAACTGCTTGGGGAAATTTATGTGCTACGTGGTTTATGATTTGAAAACATATTGGGAGATTGTAGAGAATTTCACTCTTACGACTGCCAGGAATCACCGAAATAATTAAATCTTGTTCTGAAAAGTTCAAAAATTTTCGCGTAACATTTATTTTTTTTACGCGATCAAGTATAGGTGTTCCCACATATTCATACGGCGTTTCAAATTTTTTAAAAAAATTCGTTTCAAAGGGAAGAATGCCAAATATTTTTTTAAAATCACGATTGAGATTTTTAATGCGATGTTTTCCCCAAGCCCAAACTTTGGGAGCTGAATATTGGTAAACAGGAATTTGGCGAATTTTTAATTGCTCAGCAATTCTGAAATGAAGCCCAGGATAATCTACCAATAAAGCAAAAACTGGTTTTTTTTGATCGACGGATTGAAGAATTTTTTTTTCACACGCAATAATTGTTTCAAGCGATTTTAATACTTCATAAAATCCCATCACCGCAATAGTTTCTTGCTCAAAAATGCTTTCTACCCCAGCCTCTCGCATGGACGGTCCGGTCATACCAAAGGGTTTCAAATGCGGCTGAATTTGTTTGAGATAATGAACAACATCGCTTGCAAGAAGATCTCCCGATAACTCCCCCGCAGAAATAAAATAAGGAATGTGGTTTTGTTTTATTGCCATCAAATTTAAATAGTAAATGGATATGAAAAAATTTGCTATCGGTGATACTATTTTAATTATACTCACTTTTAAATCTATGGAGAAAAAATGACAACTTCCCCTCACTTCCAATTCAACCCACAGTGTGATTTAGTTTTAGAACGTATACTTGATATTTCATCTGAAGATATCTGGAATGCATGGACAGTTCCCAAGCAACTCATGAAATGGTTTACTCCCGTTCCTTGGAAAACAGTAGATTGCGAAATTGATCTTCGTGCTGGGGGAATTTTTAGAACGGTTATGCAAGGTCCAGAGGGTCAAGAATTTTCTGGTTCTGGTTGTTATTTGGAAGTTAAAAAAAATGAGCGACTTGTGTGGACATCTGCATTACTGCCTGGATTTCGCCCAAACGTTCTTTCACCAGCAGATAGTGGATTTTTTTTCACTTGCGTTATTTCGCTTGAACCTCAAGGAAAAAAAACAAAATACAGTGCAACGGTGATTCATAAAGATGCCAAAGATTGTGATGTTCACAGTAAGATGGGATTTCATGACGGCTGGGGCAAGGCTCTCGATCAGCTTGTCAAAATGGTTCAAGGAGAAAAAAAATAATGCTGAAAAAAATTTTGTTAGGATTAATTTTACTGATAGCAGCTCTACTGATTTACGCAGCCACGCAACCTTCTCAGATGCTCATAGCAAGAGAGCAATTGATAAAGGCAACTCCCGATGTAATTTTTCCTTATATCAATCATTCTAAAAAATCGAACGAATGGATGCCGTGGAAGGATAGCGACCCTAAAGTAGAGATGATTTATTCAGGGCCAGAGGAAGGACTTGGATCTACGTCCTCATGGGATAGCCCTGGACAAATGGGTACAGGACAAGCCGTTGTTGTCGAAAGCATTCCACTGCAACATGTCAAAACCCAACTCACTTACACAAAACCAATGCAAATGTCTCAATTAGCAACGATCTCTTTAACTCCAACAAGCGACGGAACTCTCGTGCGATGGGAAGTGACTGGAGAAAATTCATTTTTAGGAAGATTGATGTGTTTGTTTTTCGATATGGATGAATTAGTTGGAAGTGAGTTTGAGAAAGGGCTAATGAAACTCAAAAAGACAATTGAAGGTTAAAAAACTACTCTTTGCATTTTTCTTTTGAAAGATTATCTAGGGAAGATTGAATAACAGCAATATCTTCTTGTTTAAGAGAAGCCAACTGAGCCAACTCTAGTGCTTTTTTATAGAAGTTAATTGCCAATAATTTTTTCTCATTACACAAATTCTCCATATCTTTATTATTTTGTAAAAAATTAAACCACTGATGATATACATCACCTATCCCATAATTTGCCCACAGTAATTTATTTTCCGATGAGCCTGCATAACCTTCATATGCTGCCCAATATTCAAAGCTCATCTTTATACTTTCTTCAGCTAATAAAAACTTTTTCATGTTATACAAAACACTAGCCAGATTATTATAACTAATTCCCAAAGCTTCAGCTTTTCTTTTTCCGTCCTGAATATGTTTACCTGCTTCAATACTTTTTCTTAACCAATATTCCTCTAACTCAAAATCTCCAAGAAAATAAGAATCCACATCAAGACTAATAGATGCGTCATGAAGTTCAGAATATGAACCAAAGCGATCATATATTTGAAATGCAATACTATGCGTCGTATAAGCTTTTTCATACTCCTTCAAACGACGAAAATTCCAACCTAGCTTCTTTAAACATTTGGCAACAAGACGATGAAAGTCTGCATCAAAATTTTGAGGCTCCGCTTTTAATTTTTTATAAGAAGTGTCTAATAAAGAAACCCCCAAATCAAAATCTTTTTTACCAAAAGCGACTAACCCTGATAAATAATTTGTCCATTCTTTTTCAATTTCACTATTAGGGAATATGCCTTTTAGAAACAGAGCGGCTTCTTCATAATTCTGTTGGTTAATTAATTTAAGTGCCCTCTCTAAATCTGAAGATGCTGGATATAAATCTATGTCAGGTCTTTTCGTTTGCATAAACTCTCCAGCAACCAGCTGCGGTTGAATAAAAATAATTAAAATTGAAAAAATATAAATCATGTCGGTGGATAATATATGAACAATTTAAAATGTACAATATTGATCAAATTGTTCTTTCATCGAAAGGATAGATTTATTCTTATTTTTTATAAATCTCTTTTACTAAATATTTATCATAAGATGATAGCTTTCTATTAGAGTACCCCATTCCAATATTTGTCTGAGGGTTCATGATGGAGTTTTCATCTTGAAAATAACTGGTGTGATCAATACCAATCAAATGCCCCAACTCGTGAACAAGAACTGTTTCAGGATCGACAGGGATACGAGGATCTTCCCAAACAGAATCATCAGAACTATACTCTTTAGTTGTATCAATAAATAAATAAGTTTCAGCGTTTAAGCGAATGTCTCCTTTAGAAATAACCGATTCATCGTTGACATCATTTTCCCAAACAGTCGTTCCGATAATATCGACTTCTTTTTTTGTTTTTACTGACCAATCATCCTCAACAATGATCATCGTAATATCATCATTTAAACTTGAATATAGTCCTTGTCGGTTATATTCTTCGAGGGACGTTTTCCCGCCATAGGTTAAAAAATTTTTACCCAAAGCATCATTCCACTGTTTTGCTGCTTTCTTTAAACCATCTTCAACATCTTGATGAGCCAATTCATCAAGATAAAATGTAAGATCATGAACCCAACCTTTTGAGCTATGAATAGGTATTCGATTGGCTTCATTTTCATTGAGATAATTGACATTTGATTTGGGGCGATCACTTATTTCTTTAGACATCTCCAGACCGCAGCTTGAAATAAAGAGTGAAAGAGTCGTTATAAAGAGGCTTTTTTTCATAGATAAAAATCCCATGCAGTTAATGAAATTTTAAGCCTCTAAAAAATTTAAAATTGTGTGATAAAAGACCTTTCGGAAATTAGGAAATAGACTTTAGTAAAAAGAAAAGTTATTAATTTATATTAATGATAATAGACTGTTATATTAGATGATAAAGAACACCAAGATTGATGAGCGACGATTCTGAGTTAAAGGACGCATCGACATCAAACCCAAGACTCTCTTTTGGTTTAAAATAACGAGTGTCGCGATATTCATAACCCAAAGTGATCGCCCAATTGAGCTGATAAAAAAGATCGAGTTGAGTAAAAACACTTTTACACTCCATCGTAATACTAATTTCCTTTCGATCAGGTAGAGGATCATCATTTGATTTTAATTTTTCATAACGCTCTAAATGAAAATCAATACCGGAGACTAAACGCACGGAAGGGAGTAAATTAATGACTCCCCCTGCAAGAACTCCAGGAAAGTTAATCACATTAGGAATAACAGGAAGGCCGCTAACCGTGTTCGATATTTGATACCCAAAACCAGAACCTAAAAAATATCCTACCGTTTTATAAAATTGAAAATGATAGGTGTATTTAATGGAAGTTTCTACACCGTGACTTTTTACATGTTCGTTTTTCAAATTGCCAAAACGATCAAACTGCCAATCAGACTGGATAAGTCCAAAAGATATTCCCAATGAATGATCTTTTCTAAAATTTCTTACATAGCGAAACCAGTGATGTTCTTGCGAACGAATTTTCTCCACAAGGCTTTGAATATTTATTTTTTTATTATCATTCACATTATTTTCTTCCGCAGAAAGTATAGAAGAAAAAATAAAAAATGATAATTGACAGAGAAGAAGTAATTCAGCAAATTGTGTGAAAGGGAAAGAAAAGATGCTTGAACAAAATCTAGTAGACGCTGAAGAATTGATTTTAATAATAGGCTCCTTAATTTCTTTATTCATTATATGCCTCTTTATTTTAAAATTAAAGTCTAAGAAAAATAAAAGTGAAAATAAAAGTGTAAACGAGAGCGAGAATAAGATTGAACACAAAAAAGGCTCTGCTAGTGAACGTTCTATTCATGAGGGACTTGCAAAAACGCGACTAAGTTTCACTGAAAATCTTTTTTCTATCTTTAAGACAACGCCTAAAATCAACGAAAATAATTTAGAAAAAATTCATGAGATTTTATTTCGTTCGGATATTGGAATTGCAACAACAGATAAAATTATTACATCGCTAAAAACTTTATTAAAAAACAACCCATCATCGCAAGAAATGAATTTAGATGAACTGAAATCTGGATTGAAAAAAGTAATGCTAGAGATTCTAAATCCGTCTCAAAAAAAAATGGCGGAAAAATCTTTAAACCATCGACCTTGGGTCATTTTAGTTGTGGGTGTGAATGGTGTAGGGAAAACGACAACCATTGGGAAACTGGCGGAACATTTTTCTAAACGAGAAAAAAAAGTTTTACTTTGTGCTGGGGATACT
>CAZFSQ010000098.1:0-7314 GCA_964521975.1 uncultured Oligoflexales bacterium
GTCATCCCCAATGAGCACCGAAGGTGCGAGTGCCTGGGGATCTTTACAGTCTTCTTTTTATTAATTTCCAATATTGCATTCTCCGATTTTTCTGAAAATGAACACCTGTTTCACGAATATAATGCTCGTCTTCTCCAAAAAGATGAACGTTCCATTTCCATTCTTGGAAATTTTAATTACGGCTATTCAGAAGATTTGCAATTAGGGGCTAATCTTCCACTTTTTTTATTAATGACGCCCAACGCTATTCTAAAACATCGGATGTTTTCACAAGAAAGTTTTGAGACATCTTTTTTTTCGCATTCATTTTTTCCTCTTATTGGTATGGGCAACGGCGGAAAATATTCAGGAGCATATCTTTTATTTTCAAAAGTTGGTGTGAGTACCACTTACTTTTTAAATGATTCCACATTTTTAAATTTCGGCGGGAATGATCTTCTCATTTACTTCGGTGATAAAGATGGGACTATTAGTGGTCATGTGCCATCTCTTTTCATGGGACTCGATAAGTATCTTACTGAAAATTGGGCGTTGTCTGCCGCTTATGGGTATCCTTTATTTTTATATTTAAGTTTAAATTCGGATGAGATAGACGCCGTAGCAAAAATTGGTATGGATGAATTTGATTTTAAAGATCTCCCTCATCAAGCTTTTTTGACCACGACGCTCAGTAGCGGAACATTTAATTTTGAATTTGGTTTTGCAAATTATTATTTTGCGGAAACCTCTTTATACCTCAACATGTACTGGCGGTGGTTATAAAAATGAAATTGCTGATAATTTTCTTCATTACTTTTTTACATAGCTCATGCAGCCGCAAATCTGCTTCCGAGCCATTTAAAGCTAAGCTTCCTTTTTCTAAAGGCGGTTCTTATGAATTTCAAGAAGTCACTTTTTCTACTCTCGAAAATCTGGATCGACTCGAAGGAACCATCGCTAAAATCAAAGGCAATAGCGTTGTGGATATCGCGGCCGAGACGGGTGAAATTATCGAATCAAAAAATGAGGATGATCTTTATATTCAAAAAGGCCAGGATATTTTTTTGGATTATAAATTGGAAAATGGTGTGGTTCATGCCAGAAATTTTGATTCGTTGGCGATGCTCTCTATTTATTATTATTACGAGCGAACATTTAATTTTTGGCAAGATAATTTAGGTCTTAAACTTTCTGATTTTGAAAAAATTGATATTATTTATAACCCACGTATTGGAGCTAAAACAGGACAATCCATTTTAGAAGTGACGATCAAAATTAACGCGGCTTTTCTGCCTGGAATGCGTGATTTTTGGTTTTTTAAAACATCTAAAAGCGAAGATCTGCCTATCAACATGAATTGGGGAGTCATCGCCCATGAATTTGGTCACGGAATTTTTGATCTTTATTTTAATAATAAAGATGCAACCATTACTGAATCTGATGTAGAGGAAAATGACGAAATTCTCTCTGGAATCAATGAAGGGTTGGCCGATTTTTTTTCATACATGGTGACAGGTTCAACCAAAGAATTTGGTTTATCACTTGCGATTATGAAAGAAGAAAGAACATTGCCTGTTGCTTGGAAAGATTCTGAAATTGAAGACAGTGATTGTACCGGAGGTTTTTATTGTCGAGGTAGTGTGCTTGCTTCCGCACTCTATGAAATTGCGAATGCTACCGATCAAAATGCTATTAAAGTTGGTAAGGTTGTGATTGACGCTCTCCCGGTCTTTGAAAAAGACTGGAGCACTTATAAGAATGAAAAAGACAATTTTGAAATTTATTATTTACTCAATCGCATTTTAGAAAAATCGGCTGATGATCAATCTGTTTATTGTGATTCGTTTAAGAAGTGGTTTGATAAGGCAGAGATGCAGGACAAAATAAAATGTTAAATTTTTTTTGTATTATTTTTTTATTATTAACTACACAATTATTTTCCATTGAAGCGGGGGAAACTCCCGCATTAACAGGCAATGCTGCTCTTGGAATTTGGGAACTTGAGACCGCATCCCACGAACCTGAAAGTCGCCTGGGTTATCAATTTTCTTTATTTCACACGTATCATCAAAATATTCGAGGCCAGGGACAAATATTTATAATACCTGATCTTAAAAAAAGATCGGGCTTAGTGAATATCAAAGAACATTTTTTTGCTGCTGGCTATGGTTTAGAAGGCGTTTATCCTTTTTTATTTCGTTTTTATGCTGGACTTGAACCCATGATTTATTGGGTTTATACAAGTGCGGATATTCTTGGTGGCAAAGATTCTTTTTCAAGTTTTATTTTAGGGGTCATGGGACAATTGGGTGTAGAATATGTTGTTAATGAAAGAGTTGAAGTAAGAGCTGGTTTAGAATATGGCTACCGCATCTCTGATAAAAAATTAGATTCGGCCTATGAGATTGGATTAAATTTAAATTTATAATTTGCAGGGGAAAAAATAATTTATGAATCAATACGATTTAATTGTGATTGGTGCAGGACCAGGCGGTGAAGTCGGAGCCATTCGTGCAAGTCAATTAGGACTCAAAACTGCTCTCGTCGAAAAAAATGTTCACCTGGGCGGTACATGCTTAAATGTTGGTTGCATTCCTACGAAAGCACTTCTGCATTCTGCGGCTGTTTATGACAAATTAAAACACGCTGAAGAAGATGGATTTACCGTGGGTAAATTTTCTTTTGATTGGGCAAAAATTATGACTCGCAAAGAAAAAATTGTTGATCAACAGCGAAAAGGTCTTCTATATTTGATGAAAAAAAATAAAGTAGACGTTTATCATGGTACAGGAAAATTCAAATCTGCGACGGAGATTGATGTTCAAGGTGCTGATGGTAAAAATCAAACTCTCAAAAGTAAATTTGTTTTATTAGCCACGGGTTCTAAAGTTCGTGAAATATCAGGAATGGCTTCTAACAGAAAAAACATTTTAACATCCGATTCCATTCTATTTATTGATCATGTTCCTGAAAGTTTAGCCGTGATTGGCGGTGGGGTAGTCGGAGTGGAATTTGCTTCACTCTTTGCTCGCTTCGGCTCAAAAGTTACTGTCATTGAAATGGCCCCACAAATTCTCCCAAGTGAAGATGAAGAAACTGTGAGTGAATTAGTTAAAAACTTGAAAAAACAAAATATTGAATTTGAAACCAATACTAAAGTTAAAAGTTTAGAAGATAAAAAAGATCATGTACTCCTCACAACAGAGGGGGGACAACCAAGAAAATTTTCTAAAGTGCTTATGTCCATTGGACGTGAGCCTGTAACCGATTTATTGGATTGTGACAAAGTAGGAATAAAAACTGAAAAAGGTTTTGTCAAAGTTGATTCACATTATAAAACGAATGTTCAAAATATATTTGCTATTGGTGATATTATTGCAACACCAGCATTGGCACATACAGCTTCCGCCGAAGCCATTCATGCCGTTGAAGTCATGGCGGGACATCACCCTCAAGTGATAGATTATTTAAATAACCCCAACGCAGTTTACACGTATCCAGAAATTGCGAGTGTAGGTTATACAGAAAAAAAATTAAAAGAATTACATATGGATTATAAATCCATCAAATTTCCATTTTCTCCTCTCGCCAAAGCAAAAATTGAAGGCATGACCGAAGGGTTTATTAAAATTTTATATGGGACAAAATATAGAGAATTACTTGGCGTGCATATTGTGCATGGCAAAGCAACGGAGATGATCGCAGAGTTTGTCTTAGGAAAAGTTTTGGAAACAACCATCGACGAAATTGGAATTGCGATTCATCCACACCCAACATTATCAGAGACGATTATGGAAACCGCTCACGCCGCCCTTGGTGGTGCGATTCACCTATAGGTTAACATGGAAAAAACAGAAGTAAGAATGCCTCTCATGGGCGAAGGAGTTCTCGAAGCCACTCTGGTGCGTTGGTTAAAAAAAGTGGGCGATGATGTTAAAAAAGACGAACCACTTTTTGAAGTGTCCACCGACAAAGTGGACACAGAAATCCCTGCACCTGCATCAGGAAAATTAAATGCTTTATTGGTGAATGAAGGCGATAAAGTCAAAGTGAATCAGGTGATGGCCCTGATCGGTGGCGATTCTAAAGATATTTCAACTCAAGAAAAAGAAACACCAGTAACACCAGAAATTTCTAAACCTACAGAACAACCTATTATTGAAAAAACAAAAAACAGAGAGAAACCACAGATTGAAACCAGCGGCTTTCGTTCCTCTCCTCTTGTGCGAAAAATTGCTGAGTCTCACGGTCTTGATTTAGAAAAAATTCCTGGTTCTGGTTTGCTTGGACGTATCAATAAATATGATGTTCTTAAAGTTTTAAACGATCAAGTTCCAAGCCCCTCGCAAGTTTTTGCAAAGAAGCAGGAAAAGTCCTCAGAGAAAAAAAATTATAATACTGAAATAAAAGATGGCCTTGAATATTTAGAAGGCGTTCCTGTGAAAAGAACTCCCATGACGAAAATGCGAAAATTAATTGCAGAGCATATGGTAGAATCCGTTCGCACATCACCTCACGTAACAACAGTTTTTGAAATAGATGTTGCAAAAATTTTTCTCATTCGCGAAAAATATAAAAATGATTTTCAAAAAAAAGAGGGGTTTAATCTTACCTACACTCCTTTTTTTATTCATGCCGCCGTGAAAGCCATTCAACAGTTTCCCTTGGTTAATTGTTCCGTTGATGGGGAGGATTTATTATTAAAAGATCCCATCAATATCGGTTGTGCGACAGCGATTGAAACTGGTTTAATTGTTCCTGTGATAAAAAATGCACAGGATTTAAATTTGGCTGGCATTGCTAGAAAATTAAATGATCTTGTTACGAGAGCACGAAGTAAAAAATTGCAGCCCGATGATGTTAAAGGTGGAACCTTTTCCATTACCAACCCAGGGATTTATGGCAGTATCGTTTCCAACCCCATCATCAATCAACCACAGGTAGCAATTTTATCTCTTGGAGCTATTGTTAAAAAACCTGTAGTCCTTGATTCGGATGCTATTGGCATTCGACCCATGATGATGATTGGTCTCACCTTTGATCATCGTGTGATTGATGGAGAACAAGGGGCAAAATTTTTAAGTGCGTTGAAAAATATTTTAGAGAGTTATCAAGAGATACCAGGTTAGAAACTATTTCCCCGCTGTCATCACGCCATCAATCTTCGCAAAAATCTGACTCGAATTTTTCATCACGTCATAGGGTGATTTTTCGTCTTGTGATTCAAAAAATCTTCCGCCCAAAGTTAAGCGAAAATTGCCATTCATCTCCCACTTGAGCGACGGACTAAGATAATATCCATCTTTAGGTTTTGATAAAGATGAATCAAGTTGCAATAAAACATCATCCCACGTTTCATTGGTAAGTCGTACATTCGCTGAATAATCTATTTGCGGGTATTCATCATTCTTTGCTGTCCAATTCTCTTGATGAGAAAAATCTGTTCGAGAAAAAAATTGTTCGGAATAAATTTTGAAATGTTTTGAAACTACATAATCCAAACCAAAACCGAATCGAATCAATTGTTCTTTCGATTTAGGATTATTAAATCCAGCTTTTTCTGGTTGCAACGTCGGATCATAACTCGGTTGTAAAAGAACATTCATCCGCATAATCGCATCCTCTGTCGAATAACTGAACCCTGTCGAAAATGTATTTTGCTCAGAATAATATTCACGCAAAAAAACATCAAATGTACTCATTGAAAGAATCTCATACGATGGCAATTTGCGGTGACCATGGTAGGCCATCACATTCCATTCCCAGCTTTCTATGAGTAATGAATATTTAGAGCCAAATTCAAAAGCGTCAGGATTTGTCCCAATTTTTTCTTCTATGATCACAGGACGCAAAGGATAAAAACTTTGCTGAAATTTTTTGACATAGCCATAACCATTTTCACCTTTGGGTAATTTATGCGATTTAGGTTCTGGAATAATTAACCATTCTAAATTTCCATCGAATAATCCATGAGAAACACTAAGCAACAATTGTGGTTCAATTAAATCGCCGCTATCTCCCATCCCACCATGCCGTAAATCAAGAGGTGTTGTCGTAACTTGTGCATTGGTAATGAGCGTCTCCATCCAATCTATTTGACGAATCCCAGATTTTATTTGTAGAGTATCTCCCAAATAATCAAAATAAAATTGCCGAAATTCACCCTCTTGTTTTTCATCGCTAACAACACGAGCATCATATTCATTACGGCGTGGTGCATTGGAATCATTGAATAGAGCAAAATCAACACGCCCACGTCCCTCAATAATTGAAGAAAAACGATAGGGAATAATTTCTGTCTTCTGAGCTAAAAAAAGTTCATAACGATGATGACGAATTTTTTTATCTTCTAAAAAATAAGAACTGAATTGCGTGGCTTTTGTTTCAAGTGTGGTAACAGGAAATAATCTGTTACTCAAAAAAAACAATAAAACAAGATGCCCAGGCACTCGCTTCGCTCGTTGGGCATGACAACTATAATTAATCATTTTTCACCAACCATCCGTAACAAACCCACCCATAAATCATGGCTACTAATTCTTGAATAAAAGGCTCCGGGTTTTCGTCATCTTTAACAAATGCATCAATAACATCAGAAAAAGCATATCCCGATTTAAATAAGTTAAAAACTTTGAATGCTAATGAGGAAACTTTGATTGAATGCACATCCAACTGCGTTGGATGGCGATATAAAACGAAATAATAAGATGCCCTGGCACTCGTACCTTCGGTACTCGTTGGGCATGACAGAGGATCATAGTTCAAGTACAAACTAACAATATCATCTGCCATTGTTGGATAAAAATTTTCCCAATTATCAGGTGTCCAGTTTTTCATTTCTTCGGGTAATAATCGCGAACGTAAATCATTTGGATCAATATAAAGAACTGTTTTCTGCCATTCATATTTTGCCAAATCAAAATAAAATTTTCTTTTCTCGATCTCTAGTTTTTCCCAATTTTTAAAAAATTCTGGATAATGCTCCCCTACCCGATCCAGGGAATATGTTTCGGGTGGTGATTCCATTAGAAAGTCAGCTATCGACCGTTCAAATAATTCATCACCTAGTAGCTCTTGTGTTTTCTTAAATGTAGATTCTATTGATTCTTTGACCCGTAAAAAATAACCTTGATGATAAACTCTGAGACCCGATGTTATTATCGCAGGTAAACCCGACTTAAAAACTGAAAAATCCACATTTTTCCCCAGATACTTTGCATCAGGCGTAAAAATAAATTTCCATAATTTTTCTATCACGCAATCACCTCTGAAACTTTGATCGCCTCACTTAATAATTTTTCAAGCGGTGGAATTTTTTGATCCCACTCAATTAAG
>CAZFSQ010000099.1:0-7295 GCA_964521975.1 uncultured Oligoflexales bacterium
AGACCCTTCGCGTGAGAGTACCCGTGAAAAACTTCTCAATTCCTTCAGCATCTGAGGTTCATCGTGTCAGGCTCCGACCAAGCGGCTGTGAATCAAAATAAACAATGGCAAGTTTCGTAATTTTTTCAAACAAGGCGACGCGTACATTTTTAGAAATTTTATTCGTAATAAAACTCAAACCCCGTCTTCCTTGATAGAGAAGTAAAACGGCCATCGCTTCAAAACAAAAAATAGAAATTCCTTTGATGTATAAAAAAGAAAGACTTGGATTTTTTTCACTCGCAAAATAATTGACCAGTTCCCCCAACGTTCTTGCGGAACTCACCAAACAAAAAGTAGATAGGATTACTAAAAAAACACAAAAGAAAAGTTTTCTAAAATTTCCTTTAGCAAATTTTAATAATTCCCAAACAGTCTGCCAGGGGCGATGGTCCATTTTAATAACATCTTGAGTCACTACTTCGCTAATAAATATCCCTCTATCATTTCATAAATTCGGTGACAATTCTTGAGTGTCGATTTTCGGTGAGCAACCCAAATCATCGTTTTGCTTTTTAATAATTCATTAAGGTTAAAAATAATTTTTTCTTCTATGATGGAGTCTACAGCACATAAACAATCATCCAACAATAAAATCGGAGCATCACGCAAAAGAGCACGAGCAAGACAAAGCCTCTGCTTTTGTCCTCCTGAAAGATTGACACCTCTTTCTCCTAATTTACTCTCTAAACCGTTCTCCATTTTTTCAATATCCTGGTCGAGACATACCAATTTTAGTATGTACCAAATTTTTTCATCACTATAAGATTGGTTCAATTCTAAATTATGTCGAATAGAACCAGAAAAAATAAAAGGTATTTGCATCACATGAGTTATTTTTTGAGAAATAAATTCCTGTGATACATTTTGGTAGGATGCTCCATATAACTTTATTTCTCCACTCATAGGAATAATTTCTTTAGAAATCAGTCGCAATAAACTCGACTTTCCCGAACCGATTTCACCATAGATACCTATTTTATCTCCTGGATTTAATTTAAGTTGAATTGATTTTAATACAGCTTGCTCTGGGATTTTTTCTTGATAGGAAAAAATAATATCTTTTAATAAAAGAGGGCTCTCCGTTTGATTTATTAGGGGTAATAAAGAAACATTTTCATTTTTAATCTCTGTCTTTAAACCCAAGGAATAAAGTCTCTTTAAACTCGCAATGCCTCGCTGCCATTCACCGACATAATCACCGAGATCATTGAGTGGGCCTTGCATGAGGAGCACATAAGATAAAAGAGCTACAAGCTTGCCAATGGAAAGACTGCCATCAAAAATAAAATAAATTCCGAACGAAAGTAAAATCCCATAGGCTGTTAAGGTTGGAAGTGCTGCCCAAGGAAAAATTTTTATCGCTGTTTCACTGACTTTAAATTTTTTCTGAGCATAATCTTCGGCCTGCTCAGAAAGTTTTTCTGTCCAAATTTCATAGGAAGCGGTGGCTTTTTGAAGCCTCACTGTCGCTAATGCTTGAGCAATCGTATCCGAAAGCGAGGACAAACTTTTCTGTGCTTCATCGTGGAAAACTTCTTCCTTTTTAGCGAGTGAAAGAATTTTTCTTGGAATAAATAAAAAAGAAAAAAGAATGAGTGTTGCTAAACGAGGATCTATGACATACATGGAAATCATACAAAATAAAGTCACAAAAATCGCATCGTAGGTTCCCACCAGAGTAAATCCAAAAATAAATCGAGCCGAGTTAATATCCCCAGTTGCCCGATTCATGAGATCACCTACGGTATACTGATGAAAAAAATTCAAATTATTTTTCGCAATAGAATTCCAAAACTTAAGTCTTAAATTTTTTCCTTCCGAGTGTGTCCTCCGTGCGAGGCATTGTCGCCAACCAATACGACCCATGAGTCCAATAAGTAAAAGAAAAAGAAATCCATGACTTAATTGAGTCAGAGTCTCTGAAACATTTTCTCCTCTAAACAAGAGCGGGATATTGGGAAGTTCAATTTCTTTTTTTGACAGTAAATCAAGAGACCATTGAATAAACTTGGGAGTTGCGATTTCTGTAAGAGTTGTCAGTGTGAGGAAAAAAAAGCCCAAAACATAAATCCACCAATAGGCACGGACAACGGTTAAATAATTTTTTTTAAATGAAAATATATGATCCACAAGCAATACTTAATCGTTTAGTTTGGAATCCAGTGCATCTCGTAAGCCATCACCCAGAATATTAAATGCTAACATAGTAACGCAAATAAAACTTGCGGGAAAAATAAGTTCATGAGGGTACGTCAAAAATACTTTAGCTCCCTCACGAGTAATTGTTCCCCATGAAGTCAGTGGCGGGGAAATACCAAGACCTACAAATGACAAAAATGCTTCAGTGAAAATAGCTTGTGGGATAGCGAGAGTAAACAAAACAAGGATCGTCCCCAGCATATTAGGTATCAGATGGCGGAACATAATCCTCGGTAATTTAGCACCAAGAGATCGTGACGCATGAACGAACTCAAATTCTTTAATTCGCAGAACTTCACCACGAATTTGCCTTGCACTATTCGCCCATGTGGAGATAACCATTGCAATGATTAAAGTTCTCAACCCACTTCCCAAAAAAACTTGCAGCATAATGACAGTCAATAATTCAGGAATCGTATAAACCATATCTGCAAAACGCATCATAAGGTTATCTGTCATTCCGCCAAAATATCCTGCGAGTGAACCATAGATGACCCCAATCAAAATATAAATAAGCGGAGCTAATAAACCTACCGTTAAAGACACTTGTGCTCCTGCAAATAATCGAGATAAAAGATCACGACCCAAATAATCCGTTCCTAAATAATGCGGAAAAGTTTCGACGGTTTCTCCGATCTTCGCTTCTAAAGAAAATTTCCGTGCTTCAGAAAGATTTAAGGTGAGTGAAATTTTTAGCATTAAGAAATCAGACGGTTCACTCTCCGTAAAATTTTCAACGCAGCTTATGCGATAAAAATATTTTTCTCCGATTTCAATATTATTAGTATCTAGGTATTCAACTTGCTCACGCGGAAGTTCCTCCATGGGCAATCCCACGTTTTCTTCATCAATCGAGCGATAAATTTTATAACTTTCACATTTTTGTATGGGTTCCCAATTTAAAATGACTCCCTGCGAACTGATGTGCTTAGCTTGCAAAATTAATTTTTCAGATGATGAAAAATTATAATTCTCCACTAAAGTTTTTGGAGAAAAGTTTTCAACCCAAGCATCGTCAATCACCAAGGCTGATTGTCCAAAGTTAGGTAAAGAGTGTTTATTCCAAATTTCTTGCTCACTAAACTCATAGGTTAAAAAAGAAGGCAGGGTGAATGAAGCAATCACCAAAAAAATAATATAAAAAAAACTGAAAATAGCAGGTTTGTTTTTTTTTAGTTTTGTCCAAGCGGTCATGCGGCCAATCGAATCCTTGGGTCTAAAAATCCATAAATAAAATCAAAGATAATCGCACTGAAAATGGCGAATCCCGAATAGAAAACAGTAAGACCCATAATCACTGTATAATCAAGCTCTCTCACACTATTAACAAAAAATTGCCCAAGTCCCGGCACTCCAAAAATGGATTCAATCACAAAACTTCCTGTAAGAATAATGGCAAAAAGTGGGCCGAGATATACAATAATTGGCAGAAGAGCATTTCTCATTTGGTGCTTAAATAAAATTTTCTTTGCGGAGAGTCCCTTGGCTCTTGCCGTTTTAATATACTCTTGATTTAAAACATCAAGCATCGAGTTTCGCATCAGGCGACTGATGCTTGCCATAATCACCATCCCTAAACTGATCCCCGGTAAAAGCATTGTGTCGATTCCGTCCCAGCCACCGACAGGCAACCATTTTAGTTGGAGAGCGAAAATATATTGTAAAAAATAGGCTAAAACAAAACTAGGGATTGAATATCCGCAGAGCGAAAATAGCATCGAAAAATAATCGAGGGGTTCGTTGCGATAAATAGAAGCGATCGTGCCAAGGGTTACTCCACAAAAAAAAGCAAACCCAATTGCAATGAAACCAAGAACAGCAGAAATCCAGAAATGATCTTTAATAATATCATTAACAGAGCGATGGGCCTGTTTAAATGAAATCCCAAAATCACCGCGAAGAAACATATTTGTCATATAAGCAAAATACTGGACATGAATGGGTTTATTGAGACCATAATACTCTTCTAAATTTTCTCTTACCTCAGGCAGTAAATTTTTTTCTTGGCTGAGAGGATCACCTGGGACAAGGTGCATTAAAAAAAATGTGGTGGTTGCTACTAATAGTAGTGCTAAAAAACCAATCGTTATTCTCTCGGCGAGATATTTCATTAGGGTGTAAATTTAGTAAAATAAAAATCTGGATCAGGCCCGATTGCTCGTCGAATAATGCCTTTCACTTTTGGGTTTTCAACATAAACCCATACTCTTTGATAAATAGGAATGATAGGAGCATCTTCAACAAGAATTCCATTAATTTCAGAAATGAGTTGCATACGAATATCCATATTCGTTTCCGCTAACCCTGCTTTAACTTTATCATCTAACAATTTTGATCCCCAGCCCGAATGATTATTTTGATTCCAACTGGTATACAAATCAGCAAAGGTCATAGCATCAAGATAGTCTGGACCCCATCCAAAAAGCACCATTTCAAAATCATAATTATTCGTCTTTTCAATCCTGACTTTAAATGTCTGAAAATCAAGTACCAGATCAATTCCCAAATTCTTTTTTAAATACGATTGAAAATATTCCAGATCTTTTCTGTCTTCATCTTTATCCGTGCCCAACATTTTTATTGGAGGAAGAGTTTCTAATTTCAGTTCTTTAAGAGCCTCGGTCAAATATTTTTTAGCTTGTATAATATTTCCATCATCAAACTTGATGGGGAACTCTTTGCCATAATTATTTTTGACCGAAGGCATATAATCAGGGATCAAACCGAAGGCGGGTTTTGTTCCGGGAATGCCATTCACTTGTGAAATATATTCTTTACGAGAAATTCCCACCTGAATCGCTTTTCTAAGATTTTTGTTGGCGAGAATTTTATTTTTGGTGTTGAAAACAAACATCCATACACTGCCATCATTAAACGATTTGATATTCATTTTTAATTTTTGAGTCTGTGGCAGTAAATCCTTATTCAACCTCCATACAAGGTCATATTTTCCATCTTTAAACATATTAAATTCCGAATTATTGTCGCGAATTAAATAGGGCATCGAAATTCCGTCTAAAAAAATATTTTTTGCATTCCAATATTTTTCATTTTTTTTCATCATGAGCGAAGCATTATGTTTCCATTCCGTAATAACGAAAGGGCCATTAAAGACCAGGGTGTCTACTTCACTGGCATATTTATCTTTCCACTTTTCAACAATATCTTTACGAGCAGGAAAATAAGTCGAAGTAGATACGAGGCGTAAAAAATAGGGGCACGGCTTTTCTAACTTGATGATTAATGTTTGATCATCTTTTGCCGTGACCCCCAATTCTTCTAAAGGCATTTTTTTTGTGTTAACTGCTTCCGCGTTTTTAATATAATAGAGAATAAAAGAATATAAAGATGCAACCTTCGGATCAACTCCGCGTCTTAATCCATAGACATAGTCGTGGGCAGTCACCCTTTTTCCGTCACTCCAATCATGTTCTCGAATTTTAAATTCGTACTCGGTGGATGAAATTTCCTTATAGGATTCTGCTCCTGACATAATAGGATTATTTTTTTGATCAAGCCGCGTGAGTCCTTCAAAAGCGTGACCGATAATCATGTTGGAAATACTGTCCTGAGCTTTTTGCGGATCAAGATCTTTGGGTTCATCATAAAGATTGAGCGTCACAATATTTTCTTTAGCAAAAGCATGAACAGAAATTAAAAAAAACAAAATGATATAAATATATTTCATATAATTATTTTTTTCCTTGCGGATAATTTAATCCCGATTTTTGTACATCTTCAGGAAAGCTAGAATTAAATGAGAAGGATTTTATGGTATGATCATCATTAAAAAATAATTTTAGTTCTTTCGTATTCGATTGACCAAAAAGGGAATGCTTATAAAGCCCATAGGTCCATGTAGGTGTTCCACTCGAATTTCCCACTGAAAAAGGCTGACCCAAAACCATTTGCACATCTGCTTTTTTAGTCATATTTTCCTTGAGCCATGAAACATCCGATGAAAAATCTCGACCACGAGTGACACAAGATGTAATTAAAAGAAGAAAAGAAAATTTTGCTACGACATGTTTCATTTTTTGATCCCCCTCATCAAGTTGATTGATTTTAAGCTACAAACGCTAAATAGAAAAAAATAGTTCCTGTAATCGTCGTTATAAAAAGTAACACAGCTGATATTTTACCAATTTTTTTATGTCGCATACTATATTCATTGGGTCTTGGATTTTTAAAATCAAAAAATTTGATTCCGTGGTAAATGGTCAGCGACCAAAACACCAAGGTGAGTGTTGCAAAAATAATGTGAATAAAGAGGGATAAAAAAACCATACCTGGGTAATAGGGAGATATTTCGGCATATTGTCTCCACCCATGCAGCCGAATATCAATTTCAAAAAAAACAATCACCACCAACAATAAACACGAAATTAATATTTGAATGCGTTTATGTAGTTGGTATTTTTTTTTGATTTTAACGAGATAAATGCTATAGGACATCAAAGCCAATACAAAAAACATCGAACATTCTAAAAGATCAATGATGAAGGGTGCTCGGCTAAAGGGTAAAAGGTGCATGGTTTATTTTTTTCTTTTTTAAATATCTAAAACAGCATCAATAAATTTTTCAGCATTAAATTCTTGCAAATCTTTTGATTTTTCTCCGACTCCAATAAAGTACACTGGAAGTTTATGCTGATCAACTACACTCAATAAAACTCCTCCCTTGGCTGTCCCATCTAGTTTCGTAATGATGAATCCACTCAAGTTGACAACGTCACGAAAATTCTTAGCTTGATGATTTGCATTTTGTCCTGTGGTGGCATCAAGAACTAAGATCGTTTCATGGGGAGCATCTGGAATTTCTTTACCCATCACCCGATTGATTTTAGACAGTTCATCCATCAATTCTTTTTTATTGTGCAGTCTGCCTGCGGTATCAATTAAAAGAATATCGGTATCACGAGACTTCGCAGCTTTTACCGCGTCAAAAACCACAGCCGCAGGGTCGGCTCCAGGGTTTTGTTTGATGATAGGTACATTTAATCGTTCCGCCCATACAGTTAATTGATCAATCGCTGCGGCACGAAAAGTATCCC
>CAZFSQ010000100.1:0-7292 GCA_964521975.1 uncultured Oligoflexales bacterium
TGGGCAGATGACCAGCACTTTCTTAACTGCCTTTTGCTCCATCAAATAATCAGCACTCGTGGGTTGTTGATTTGTGAAAACCCACTGTAATTTATCATCAACTATAAATGCTGAAAGAGGAACACCGAGATCTGCTCCTGCGGGAAGAAAATAAGATTTCATGACTTTAGCGTTGGGATCAATCCAGCGAATATGAGGCAAATTTAAAAAATCTATTTTTTGTTTTACAGATTTTCTTTTAGAGATTGGGTCGATATAAACACCTAAAATCTCAAACTGCGATCCAAAGTCAGAGGAGTAAAGTTGATGTTGTCCAATAATTTTACTTTCAAACGTGAGAGCTTTTTTCTCGCACGCATGACAACCCATCGAACCAAAACTCAAGAGTACAAAACGTAGATTATTATGCGACATATATTCTTTTAAATTGATTTCATTTCCTGATTCTAAATCAGTTAATACAATTTTTTCGCGGTCAATGAAACTGCCTTCCGTTTTTTCACCCTGCGGACGGTTGAGTTTTTTAATGGGATTCAGTTTACTGGCACAGGATACAAGAGTTAGAAAAAATAAAATGGATATATATTTCATTTTTTATCCTCCACAAGTTGGACATGCCGAACCCTGGCCGCCCCCTCCGCCTTGTGATAAGTTTTCGTTACTGCCGCCCACTTTAATGGCATAATTTGGTGTAAGTTTTCCTGTCACCGCATCATCCATTGTTGGATGTAAGAGATACTCTTTTTCGTAGGGTTTCAATGTTTGACAGCTTGCTAGGGAAATAAGTAGTATCCATGTCATGCCCAATGAGCACCGAAGGTGCGAGAGCCTGGGCATCTTTTCTTTAAAACTTCGCAACGACTCCCCCTTCCAAAACATTGGCCGCTAATTTTTGATTATTTAAATAGCGTGATGCTTTAATATGCACTTGCACGTCGTTCAGTGTTTCATTCATCTTGGGTAGATTTTGTAAAATTCCCAATGAAACTAAATCGGAACCATAAACTAATTGATCTTGGTAGGCACGAGTTGTCTGATCTTCGCGATAGATGCGATAAGCCAAGCGAGTTAATGTTCCTGTTCGTGAGATAGTTTGAAGCCAGGCGATTTCACTAGACCACGAAGCAACATTTCCCAATGCCGTTGTTAGAGGAAGTTTTCCCTCGCTCCTTGCATAAATTACATTAGCATGGATGGCGGACTGACTTGCTGGAATGAATTGTTTGATTCCTCCTCCTAGGTAATGACTCGCGGGATGATCAGACGATTGAATAAAACTATAATTGCTGCTGAGAACCGTTGTCGGGGTCGTCAAGTTTTTAACGCCTAAAGTCCACCCGTAACTATTCACATGCGACGGTAAAATAATAGTTTCAAAATCATAATCTAAAAAATCTTGAGTCGGTCGGTTCAATACGGTTCGTGAATAATCAAGACTTAGCTCAAGTGTCTCATGACGAAACCAATGACTTGCTCCAAGGCTTCCAGTTCGAGCTTTTATTTTTTCGTCGAGACTAAAATCAACGAGTTGCCTTGTCGTTGTGATGCGATGAAATGTTTGCGAGGTTTGTGCGTTAATATTTTGTGAATTATTAACAGGAGTGCCGTAAAACTCTCTTTTTCCTTTATCGCGTTCTTCAAAATAGTTATGATCTTCTTGCCAATCGTTGGACCAATTGAGATTGTAATTGGATTGTGTCAGAGAATTTCCGTAGTGCTTGATATCAATGCCTAGGCCAAGTTGCGTAGCTCGTCGTTCGACGCCATGATTATCGCGGTAGAGGTTGATTTTCTGATCGAAGGAATGAGCAGAAACAATTTTTTCATAGAAAAAAAGCATTAAAAAAATAGTGCTTTTAACTTGAAACCTAAAGTTGGTAGGCATTTTTTCCCCTCTTAATTAAAGATTATACACAAATTTGGTTAAGATTTGTATAAGTGGTCCAGAAATAAACTGTTTACATATTTATTAACCCTATGTTAGCATTCATTTTTGTTTTAGTTTATTAACTCAAATCGGAGCATTTTTCATGGCAGTTCATATTCGACTTCAAAGATTCGGTAAAAAGGGAAATCCATTCTATTACATCGTGGCGACAGATCATCGCAAAAAACGCGATGGTGAGTGTCTTGAAAAAATAGGGTACTACGATCCAAAACATGAACCTTCTCAATTTGTAGTAAAAGAAGATCGCTTGCAATATTGGTATGGAGTTGGTGGTGTGCCATCCAATACAGTTCAAAAGTTAGTTATTAAAAATAAAATTAAGCTTGAACGCAGTAAAACGCATACAAAAAAAGCATAAAAGTTTTGTTTGTATTGGAAAAGTAGGTAAAGCCTATGGATATCGGGGTGCGTTTTTTGTTCGTGACCGCAAAGAAAAAATTCCAGAAAATTATTTAGAAGTTTTTTTTGAAGATGCGTTAGATGCTCCGCACAGAATTATCGAGAGTGGGAAAACGAGTGGTGGTGTTTTCATGAAACTCAGCGGTTTTAGTTCTAAAGAATCTATAAGCAAAATTTTGAATCAAAATATCTATGTTTCTCGTGAGCATGTGATTTGTGATTATCCGCATGAGTATTTGTGGCATGATTTAATAGAAAAAGATGTGGTGACAAAGGATGGGGTTGTTTTGGGAAAAATTCTGCATGTTGAAAACTATAAGAGTTCAGACATTTTAGTGATAGATGTGCATGGAGAAAATAAAAAAATATCAGTGCCATTTATAGACGATTATTTTGAGAGACGACTTGATTTTCCGTTTGAAAAAATTATATCAAAGCTAAAGAAAGAAGAGTTGCTTTCATTTGATTAACTTTTACGCTGTAACTATTCATCCACAATTTATTGAGTCCTATTTAAAACTAGGTGTGTTGCGAGCCGCTCAAGAAAAAAATATTTTGCAGTGTCATGTTTTGAATTTGCGAGACTTTGCTGTCGATAAGCATGGTAGTATTGATGATCATCCGTATGGTGGTGGAGAGGGAATGGTAATGCGAGCAGAACCTTTATCGAGTGCGGTTGAGAGCATTCCTTTACCGCGTAAAGTAATTTTGACTTCACCTCTTGGAGTTGTGTGGGATCATAAATTGGCGGAAGATACTTCGCTAAAAATTCAACACGAATGGCGAGATGTTAATTTTGTTTTTATCTGTGGAAGATTTTCCGGTATGGATCAACGCTTTATTGATCAATTTGTCGATGAAGAATGGTCGCTCGGAAATTTTATTTTATCGGGCGGAGAAATTCCTGCGTTGGCAATGATGGACAGCCTGGTGCGTCTTATACCTGGTGTTTTAGGAAATGAGCAAAGCTCTAAACTCGATTCTTTTTCTTCTGCGTTTCAAGGTAAGATGGAATATCCGCTTTATACAAGGCCGGAAGAATTTCGCGGTGTGAAAGTGCCAGAGGAGTTAATGTCAGGAAATCATCGTTTGATCGAGGAGTGGAGAAGAAGGAATTTAAAGTGATGTTTTGTATTTTTACTGAGTTCGAGGTTAATTGACCGTCATGAATAATAATTATTTTTCCAATTTAGAAAAGATGATGACTGAAATAAAACTGAAGTTATTAAAGCAAGCTCCATTATCACTTAATTTGTTCAAAGCTTTAAATAGTCAAATTACTATTAGTCAGTCTTCCTTTGTAAATGCAAATAGTTCAGTTCAAATAAATTTAGGAATGTTAAATATTGTAGAGAATGAAGATGAACTAGCAGGGGTAATTGCTCACGAGCTTGCTCATCGACTACTTGATAAGGATGAAAAAATATTTGGGATTAAAAATTTATTCAAGGATAATCGAAGTCAAGAAAATGAGCTTGAAGCAGATCGTTTAGGAACATATTTAATTCATAAGTCTGGTTATAATCCATTTGCAGTATGTGACATTCTTACCAGAATACAGAATTACCCTGAGTATAATTCAGCGGATGAAGAAAAAAATAAGCATCCTTCTTTACACAAACGAATTGAAATGTTGTTAAATTATATAACAGAGAATAAATGGGAAAGAGGGAATTCTATTAATTCATGGTTATACAAAAGTTATATTAGTTTTTTTTATTTTAAGATGGATAATTACACAAAAAAACATGAGGACGTGGATGTAATTTTCAATCAAATTTCTCATTTAGTAAATCATAATCAAAATGCGAATAATGTAATTAAGAGTGAAAGAGTTCTTGAGTCATTGAGTTTGCTTTCTAAAGTATTTTTAATGCATCAAGATGTAGCAACCAATTTTAGAACTTATAGATTTAGTTGTTTGTATAGAGAGAATTCTTTTTTGGGTGGCGTTTTAAAAGTTGAAAAACCAGTATGGTTAGATGATGCCTTGCTTTTTAACGCAAAAATTTTTTCGATATTTGAAGATATTGGAAAATTGTTACTTTCAGTTTCCCCTTTTGTAGGAGATCTAATTGGATTGTATGAATTGTTATCTGGGAAAAGTTTTTTTGATGGTAAAGAACTTAATGAAACGGAAAGAGTTTTTTCTGGGATTGCAATTATAGTTGGAAGTAGAAAGATTTTTGAGGGAATTAGTCAAGTTGTAAGAGGGATTATTAATGATTTTAAGGTTACAGGAAAATCATTAGATGCTCTATTGGAGTCAGAAAGAATTTTAAAAGCTATAACTGATTTGGACTGGAGTGGAAGTAAAGAAGCAATCTACGATCTTAGTATAGTAATTCCAGAATTGAAGAAGACAGGTAAGCTTCCGAGCTATTATGTTTTAAAAGAAGAAGCTATTGCATTAGGTTGGATAGCTGAGGATGGAAATTTATCTAAAATTTTGCCAGGTCGTCAAATTGGAGGTAATGTTTTTAAAAACTCACGCGGATTACTTCCATCAGGAGAATATTTTGTTGCTGATGTGGGTTATCGAATTGGATTTCGAGGTAATGAAAGAATTATATATTCAAGTGACGGCTCTCATATATTTTTAACAAATAATCATTTTGAGTCTTTTATTGAGATTAAATAACATGGAAACAAAAATTTATACAATTGATGGTAATGTAATTGAATCTGAAATGGATTTTCATAATCAAATTGCAAAGGAAATGCAGTTTCCTAACTACTATGGAAAGAATCTGGATGCATTTTGGGATTGTTTGACTGATTGTATAGGGAATTGGAAAAATATACATGTAACTATTGTATGGTTAAATCATCAGAAGTGTAAAATTAAATTAGGTAGTGCTTATTTGAAAATCATTGATATGCTACTGGAACTAAAAAGTGCATACAAAAAAGATCTAATGATTGATTTAAGGTAAATATGTAGTTTATGAAGGCCGTATTAACCAACATCAATCAACTCATCACACTTTCTCCACTCGCAAAAGAAAAACGATGGACGAAAATTCAAGAGAGCGATTTAGGGATTTATGAAAATGCTTGGCTTGCTTGGGAGAATGGAAAAATTCTTGAGTATGGAACGGGTGATGTACCTAAAAAATTTTCTTCTTTTGAAACAACATCTGCTAATCATCAATTAGTTTTTCCTGGATTTATTGATAGCCATACCCATCCATTATTCGGTGGAGATCGCAGTCAAGAATTTATGATGAAATTAAATGGTGCAACATATCAAGAAATTGCTCAGGCAGGTGGGGGTATTCAAAGTTCAGTGCAAAGTACAAGAAATGCAACGGATGATCATTTAATTTCTTTAACTCACACTCGATTACAAAAAATGTTACAAAAAGGTGTCACGACCATTGAATGTAAAACAGGATATGGTTTGAATGCTCAAGAAGAGTTGCGTCATGTCAAAATTCTTAATCAAGTTAAAAAGCAATTTCCAGGGCATTTATATATCACTTGTTTACCACTTCATGCTAAGGGACCTGAATTTGATTCTATTAAAAATTATGTCCTGCATTTACAAAAAGAATTGTTACCTCAACTAAATTCAAAAGCGGAATGGCATGTTGATGCGGTGGATGCATTTATTGAGAATGGATATTTTTTACCAGAGAATGTAGAGAATTTTTTTAAAGAGGTAAAAAATAAAAAAATTGATATTCGACTTCATGCCGATGAATTTTCTGATAGTGGTGCTGCCCAATTAGCAGCCGATTTAAAGGCCAAAAGTGCAGATCATTTACAATATGCTAGCGATGAAGGAGTTCGTTTGATGGGTGAAAAGGGTGTCGTTGCGACATTTTTACCCGGAACATCCCTTTATTCAAAAATTCCATACACGCAAGCAAAAAAATTTCGCGAGGCAAATTGTCCTTTGGCAATTGCGAGTGATTTTAACCCTGGTTCATGCCATTTTTGGGATTTATCTTTATTAGCTATCATTGCAACACTTTATTGTGGTATGACACCTACGGAAGCAATTTCAGGGATAACTTGGATTCCAGCAAAATCTCTCAGTCTCGAAACATCCAAAGGATGTATTTACCCACAATATGATGCAGATTTTGTCTTATGGCCATATAAAAATTTTGGCCAATGGTTGATGGATTTTGGTCAAGAGAAGCCTGAAAAAATTTGGATCAGAGGACAACTCATCTAATTAAAATCAGAAAGCGAGTCAGAGAGAGTGGAAACAAAATTTTCAAAATTTAATGAATTAATATTACCTGGGTCAATGAACTCAGCCTTAGAAAGCATGGGGTTTACGGAACCAACACCAATTCAAGCATCGGCTATTCCAATTGCAATGCAGGGGAAGGATATTCTAGGTTCTGCCCAAACAGGGACTGGAAAAACAGCAGCGTTTGGCGTACCACTTTTGGCAAAAATATTTGCTAACCCCGGAAAACTTGCATTGGTGTTGTCACCGACACGAGAATTAGCTGCCCAAATTTTTAAAGTACTTAAACAAATTGCGAATAAGTCAGATTTGCAAGGTGCTTTAGTGGTTGGAGGAGAATCTTTTTATCATCAAACGCATCAGTTGGCGTCTAAGAAACTTGATTTTATTGTAGCAACACCGGGTAGATTGAATGATCACCTTCAACAAAGAAAAGTTGATTTGTCGAAGGTCAGTATTTTAGTTTTAGACGAAGCAGATCGAATGCTCGATATGGGATTTTTACCACAGATAGAAAATGTTATTCGCAAAATTCCGAGAGAAAGACAGACGCTTTTATTTTCTGCAACGTTTGCTAAATCAGTACAAACGTTAGCCCAGAGATATTTAAATCAACCTGTAAGAATTGCAATTGCCCCACCGAAAGAAAGTTTGAGCAAAGTTAAAGAAACGGTGATTGAAACTTCGACAGAAAAAAAGAATCAAATTTTTATGGATGAAATTTCTAAAATTACCGGC
>CAZFSQ010000101.1:0-7283 GCA_964521975.1 uncultured Oligoflexales bacterium
CAATATTCAATAATACTTTTATAGCTTCCGTAGCTTGCATACTCCCAACCATACCAACCCACGAACCAAGTATCCCTGCATCACGACAACTACCTTGACGATCTAGTTCATCGGGATATAAACAACGATAACAAGGGGCATCATTTCTAAAATCAAACACACACATCTGCGATTCAAATTTAAAAACACTTGCAGTGACCCACGGTTTTTTATATTTCAGACAACAATCATTCATCAAATATTTTGCTTTAAAATTATCCGTTCCATCCAAAACCAAATCATGCTCAGAAATAATTGCGTCAGCATTCTTTTCATTTAAATATTCTTTGATGGTAATAACTTTTATTTCTGAATTCATTTGCGATAGTTTTTCTTGTGCTACATCTACTTTATAGCGATGGATATCTTTCTCTGAATATAAAATTTGCCGATGCAAATTTGAAATCTGCACTTGATCACCATCAATTAAAGTTAAATTTCCAATACCTGCACTAGCTAAATAATAAGCAATAGGAGAACCTAACCCGCCTACACCCACCAGTAAAACACGAGCTGAGGATAATTTTTCTTGCCCAGAAATTCCAATTTCCGGGAGAGCAATTTGTCTCTGGTAACGTATAAAGTGATTAGGAATGTTCATGTTTGCAATAAACCCACTCTGAATAGCCATCGACATAAAATTCTTTTTTCCAGACGGGTAATCGTTTTTTAATTTCATCAATCACATAACGACATGCAGAAAATACCTCATCACGATGCTTAGAAACAACATGGATAAGAACAGCTACTTCTCCTAAATTAAGTTCACCACAGCGATGAACAGCATAAATATCATGAATATTAAAAAGAGATCGAGCTTCTTCAATAATTTTTTTTCCCTCTTGCAAAGCAAGCTCAGGATAAATTTCATAAACTAATTTTGAAACTTTTTTTCCTTCATTATGATCACGCACACGACCCTCAAAAGTAATCGCTGCACCGGAGAAAATATTTTTATATTTTTCTTGAATTAAAGATGATTGGATCACTTCATTCGTAATTTCAAACATCATTATCCCCCCGCGACCGGAGGAATAAATGCAATTTGATCGTTATCCTTAATAGAAGAATTGAGTGGAAGTATTTCACTATTAATAGCAGCACGAATCAAATTACTTGCTAGAGGAAAATCATATTTCGATTTTAACTCCTCGTAAAGTTCTTGAGCATCATTTGCATCTGTTAAAAAAGTTTCTTCACTTTTTTGAGCGTGCTCTCGCAAAATAGCGAAATATTTAATGTGAATATTTTTTTTAGACATACCCTTCTCTCATCAATTCATATTCTGCTTTCGTATTCACATTCATCAAATCATTTTCATTTAATGACACTATTTTTTTACAAGAAATATTTTTCAAAATTTTTGTGGGACATTTAACTCCCATCGCCACATGTTCTAAAATCTTAATATAAGATTTTGGTTCATAAACAGTACACAGGGGTTCAAGAAAATCTCCGAATGTTGATTGATAGGCGGTTGCATCATGTTTTAAGTCACGCTGCTTCAATAAATTTTCTAATACACCTATGGATAGTCGTGGTAAATCAACAGCTAGGACTAACCACGCTGCTTCAGGAAAAGTTCTCATCGCTGATAAAATTCCAGAAATAGGACCAAGCTCAGGATAAATATCATCAATTTTCTCTATCGGTGTATTTTCATACTGACCCATTCGCTGAGAAAGAAAAGTACGGGCACCAAATTTTTGCAACAAATCATAACAAACTATCATCTGGTTTTTATTCTCATGATAGCTTAAGAGTGCCTTATCCTGACCCATTCGAGAACTTTTACCCCCCGCTAAAATTAATCCATAAATTGGGGGAGCTTCTAATTTTTTAAAATCACTTTTCCCTCCTCGTTTATAAATAAGTTCTGTTGAGCTTATTTTTATCTTCTGCGAAAAAGATTTACACATATCATAAACGGTCAGAGCAGCCACAGAAGATCCCGTAAGAGCTTCCATCTCCACACCTGTTGCTCCGTTTGTTTTAACGGTACAGTAAATTGCGTACCGACGTTCTTCTTCTTGTTTAATTTCTATTTTACAATCCGTGATATTAAGTGAGTGGCAAAAGGGAATAAGAGTTGCAGTTTTTTTTGCTGCAAGTGTACCCGCAACAATCGCCGTCGAAAAAACGGGGCCCTTGGGCGAGTGAAGTTCTCCATTTTTTAGAGCTGTAATAATTTCTAAAGGTAATTCCACTCGTGTTCGAGCACATGCTTCACGATAAGTATTATTTTTTTGTGAAATATCCACCATATTTGGAAAACAATTTTCATGATCCAAATGAGAAAACATTTTTAAATTATCCTCCAATCGCGTGCATCACATCGTGTGTGTGACTTGATCCAAACCGTGGTTTTAAATTGAGTGCAGCGTAACAAGCTTGTCGAATACCCTCTTCATCTTTTCCTTTGAGATGGACTCCATCACTCGTCATAAGGCATGTTCTTAAAAATCCATTCGCTGATAATCGCCACCTAGAACACGTTCCACAAAAAGGTTTTGAAACAGGGGCAATAAAACCAATTCGCGTTTTTTCATTCACAAGATATGAAAATGCTGTTGCATCCTGCTCGGAAATTGCTTTAGTAAGTGAATATTCTCTTTCGATTTTTTTAATTACTTCATCTGAAGAAACGAACGCCCCTTGTGATAAATTTTGTGCTTCGCCAATTTGCATTAATTCTAAGAAACGAATTTCAATGTCATGCTTCAAACCAAATTCCACAAAATCGAATACTTCATCATCATTTTTTCCTCGCATAACGACAACATTTAATTTGATATAAAAACCCATGTCTTTGGCTGCGAGAAGAGATTCTAATGTTTTAGTAAAAAAATTTGTTGCTGGATTCACTCTTGCTAACTCATAAAATTTTTTTTCATTTAAACTATCCAAACTGATATTCAAAAAATGACACCGTGTATTTCTGAGTTGATTTAAGAGAGGCTTTAAAAGAGCTCCATTACTTGTTAATGAAATTTTTTGCAGCGGTAATTTAGAAAGTCGATGTGCAATTGAAATTAAATCTGCTCGAAGCGTAGGTTCACCCCCCGTGAGTCGCACTTCTTCAATTCCGAGTTCACATAATGTCTTAGCGATTAAAAAAATTTCGTCTTCACTCAACCAATCTTTTTTCGGCATAAATTTAGATTGAACTGGCATACAATACTGGCAACGAAAATTGCATGTATCTAAGAGTGAAAATCTCAGTTTTCGCATTCGTCTTTGATAACGATCTATGAGTTGCAATGCAGATGACCTCGCCAGGAGTAAAATGGGAAAATTTTTTTATGCGACTGTCCTTCTACTTCAACAACTCCGTCAGCATCAACAATAGATATCATATCTCCTGAACCATGATGCGATATGGGTAATGCTAATACTTTTCCTGCAAAAAATTTAATTTTGACAGGTTTAAGTAATGTGAAGGCTGAGCTGCTACAAGACTCACTCATTTCAACATCAATGGGTTCATAAGAGACTCCTAATATGTTTTGAACCGTCGGTAGAACATATCTTGTCATACAAACGAGTGTAGACATAGGATTTCCCGGCAACCCAAAAATAATTTGCCCCTCTCTGCCCGAAGCAAATAAAAGAGGTTTACCCGGACGTTGTGAAATTTTATGAAAATGAATTTGACATCCTAATTCTTTAAGAATCTTTGGAACAAGATCGAATGCCCCCATCGAAACACCACCCGTGATGACACAAATTTTTGATTTTTGCAATTCATGAGTTATTGCACTTTTTAACTCATCCTCACAATCGCGTGCATGAACATGATGAAATTTTATGTTTGAATTCAGGTTTGCAAAAGCACTTTGAATTAAATACGGATTGGACATTCTAATTTGATGGGAAAGCGGCATGGAATCAATCGACACTAATTCATCACCTGTAGAAATTAAAGAAATCGCAGGAATTTTTTTTACGGCTAATTTATTTTTACCCACGCTGGCGGCAATTTGAATCTCAGTCGGGCCTAAAATTTTTCCTTGCGAAAGAATCTTTTCACCTTTCTTTTTATCTTCACCTTGGCAGTGAATATTTAAAAAATGTTTAAATAGAATATCGTTTTTTATTGCTACCACTTTTTCGTTAACGTTTAAATCTTCATAACGAATCACCATATCGCAATTTTTAGGCAATATGGCCCCCGTCATAATTTCAATAGCATGATGCGGATGTAAAAGCTCTTTGGGTGGTTCACCCGCTCTTTGTAATTCTTGAATTTTAAATTCCCTTCTTCCTTCGAGCCATGCGTGAGACGAAATAGCAATACCATCCATGGCCACTCGGTGAAAGGGTGGGAAATCTGTGTCCGCAAAAATATTTTCTGCTAAAATACGGCCCGTAGCTTTTTCAATTTCAATTTCTTCTACTTCAGTAAAAGAAATTCTATGCGTTACATTTTTAATGATTTGATCGGCTTCTCTGACTGTGATCACGAAAATAATTCCTACTCAAAAACATTGATATAGTAAAAACCAGAAATTTTTTTTTTGTGTCACAATTGCCAAAGCCGATTGAATATTGAAATGCGAAAAACTAATTTTATCACTCATGCGATCCATAAACTCATAAACCCCACGACGCAATGCCATCATTTTTTTTCTAGGTAAAAGTGAAGCCATCCCCTGCTGGTCCGATAATGAAACGGTTTTTCTTTCCTTCACTTCAACGAAAATAATCGAAGATTTATTCTTAGCAATGATATCAATTTCGGAACCACGTACACGAAAGTTTTTGGAAATAACTTCCCAGCCTTTGGCTTCTAACCAAGATGACACTAATTTTTCTGATTCTAAGGGCATGAAAAAATTAAATACCGACTTCGACCCCAAGTAGTATCGCTGTCGAATTAAAATCATAGGAAGTTAAACTGCTTGTCAAATCAACTCCACCAATTTTAATTTCATGCGGTTTTACTTTTTCATTGGCCAAATTAAATTCTAGTAATAGGGACACCAGCGGTACAGGAGAATACTTCAATCCAGCCGAATAACGAAGACCTGATGATTGATAGAGTAAATCATAAGATGTCGTTGTACTTAACACCGTGTAATCTGATTTTCCTGTGTAAGCTCCCAACAAAATATATCCCAATTTAATAAAAGGTTTTATATCAAGAAGTGGAAGCCATGCAGTAATTTCTGGAGCTAATGTGTAACCTTTTAATTCAGATAAATTATGTTTGGCCATCGTCACAGAGTAAGTATCCATCGCATAATTTAATCCAAAACCCACAGGGACTAAAGGAATGGGATCGAGATAAGCACTCACTGATATCTCTGTCCCGGTTACACTTTCAGACGTATCGCTTGCCATTTTTTCTTTACCAGATCGGCGACCAAATTCAAGCTGCAACGATGCTATGGCACTCGCCATTTGTGAAATAAAAAATGAAAAAAAGAAAATAGCTAAAAGATGTTTTTTATGATTGTTCATTGTAATATCCTCCTAGAAACCAATCTACCAAGGTTTTTTAATAGTTTTTAGTAGTTTTTGTGCAAAATGTCATTTGAACGAATTTTCGTCCCATGCTTCAATCTCAAATGTAAATTGATCAAATTACCAGAGGGAGTTTCAATATGAATAAAAATGATATCACAAAATTAAAAGCCAATTTTGACTCTATCGCTAACGTAATGGAGAATTCTAAAATTGAATTTTGGTATGCCAGAGATTTAATGACGCTACTGGGATATTCCGAATGGAGAAACTTTACGGGTGTTATAGATAAAGCAAAAATATCTTGCAAAAGCAGTAATAGCGAGGTCTTTGACCATTTTGTTGACGTCAACAAAATGGTCGTTATTGGTTCGAGTAGTGAGAGAGAAATTACAGATATAATTCTTACTCGCTACGCCTGTTATCTTATCGCACAAAATGGCGATCCAAGAAAAAACAAAATTGCTTTTGCTCAAACCTATTTCGCAGTTCAAACAAGGAAACAAGAAGTCCTTGAAGAGCATCTCCTTTTACAAGATCGTTTTAAAGCTCGCCAAAAACTGACGGAATCTGAGACAGAACTTTCAAAAAATATCTATGAACGAGGTGTTGATGAATCAGGTTTTGGTCGTATTAGATCCTATGGTGACCAAGCACTTTTCGGAGGAAAAACTACTCAAGAGATGAAGAAGAAATTATTCATCCCTAAGGATAGACCCTTAGCAGATTTTATACCCACTGTTACTATTGCTGCTAAAAACCTGGCTACAGAGATGACTAATTTCAATGTAAAACAAAATGATCTTCATGGAGAAAAACCAATCACAAAAGAGCATGTTCAAAACAATATCAGTGTTCGGGGAATGCTTTCAAAAAGAGGGATTAAACCTGAAATGCTCGCCCCAGAGGAAGATCTAAAGAAACTTCAGCGTAGAGTCAAAATATCAGAAAAGAAAATGATTAAAGATAGTAAACTTCCTAAAAAATCTGAAAAGAACACTTAAAAATTACCAAGGTTTTTTAATACTTTTTAGTAGTTTTTTCGCTTCACCCTCAGCCTTATCTTTCACTTCACTCTCAATTTTTTTTGTTTCTTCCTTGGCTTGTACTTTCGCTCTCTCTATTTCCTGTTGATATTTTCCTTTAACCGCATGAGCTAAATTATCAAATACAACTTTTCCCATTTCATCCCCAACAAGATCATACTGATAACAAGGGGCACTTAATTTACATCCGATACTAATAGGAAACTTAAGCGGATCATTTCCTTTCGTAAAAACATGCTCAACGGTAATGTTGTTTTGATTGATATTAACATCTTTAAGTTTCGTTACATTGTAAGTATCCAAGATTGTCCATTTTGCCTCTAAACCGTCTTCAAGTAATTTGAGAATGGTCACTCCCTCAATGTCAATCCCCTTATTTTTTTGTGCAACAGCTTTAAAATTGAGGATAGAAAAAATTCCCTTAGCTAATGAAAAATTAGAACTTATGAAATCATAAACCGTGGCATCCGTGGGTAACTCTCCCACTGTTTTATTTTTGAGTTCTGGAACTTTTTCAGAAATTTTTAAGATTGAATTATTCAACCCCTCTTGAACCATCTTTGCAATATCAATGGTTGTAAAACTGGCTCGCTCAATTTTAAAATCTCCTTGCACATTAAAATTAGGCAAAATTTTGTCACTATTGAAACTTTCACCACTGCCTTTCAAATTTGAGCTAAGATTTCCTGTGACCGTATTTTTAAATGATTCTAAAAATCGTGACGTAGCATC
>CAZFSQ010000102.1:0-7234 GCA_964521975.1 uncultured Oligoflexales bacterium
ACTCTGGTTTTTTGTTGAGAATAAATTTGATTCGACACTTAAGTGGTATTTAAAAACAAAAGCCATTCAAAGAGCGAGCGAACGAAGTGATGGGATCATTATACCTTTTCCATCAACAAAGAATTTTTTAATGGAAAGGTTTAAAGTTCCAGAAAGTCGTTTAAAACTTATTCCCTATGGGGTAGATCACGAACAGTTTTATCCACGAAAAAAGGATGAAAATCTTTTACCCCCAAGTAATTATCCAAAAGAAAAAGGCCCTTTTATTTTATTTGTTGGGGCAATTAATTATGGCAAAGGGGTTGATACATTGATTAAAGCTTTCACAGAAGTTAAAAATAAAATTCCTGACGCAAAGCTTTTAATTGGTAGTAAGGGTTGGAATGTCGAAGAAATAAAAAATCTTTGGATGAGTAGTCCCGCTAAAGACGCGATTCGGTTTATTGGTTTTATTTCAGAGAAAGAATTAAGATCGGCCTATATTCACGCTGATGTTTCGGTGTTTCCTAGTCGCTATGGTTTTGGTTTACCAACATTGGAAAGTATGGCTTGTGGAACGCCCACCGTTTCTGGAAGGACATTGGATGCACCGGAATTTGTCGAAGACGCGGGGCTTATGTGTGACCCTAATAACCATGAAGAACTTTCAGAAAAAATTTTAGAAATATTATTGAAGAAGGAAATTAAAGAAGGTTTAATTGCTAAAGGTCTTAAAAAAGCTAAAAACTATGATTGGCAAATAACCGCAGAAAAAACTCTCGAATATTATAAAAGTTTTTTATAGAAAAAGTTTGCAGAAAAGTTTGAATTTGAAATTCTTAAAAATAATTTTTTTCTTTGTCGTTTTATATCTTATAATCACCCTAACAGATTGGGAAAGTTTTTTATCCGCACTGAGTTCATTGTCATTTTTTTACTTATTTCTATCGGTCGTTTTAGAATGGGGGATCTATTTTTTAGAATCGCTAAGACTCAACCGGGTATCAGGGCAAATGTTTTCCGTGGGGGTGCTATGGAGGAGTCGTCTTTCATCCGTATTTATGGGAAATTTTTTACCTGGATTAGCAGCCAGTGAAGTTTTACGCACGGCCCTCATGGTTAAAGGGGATAAACAAAAAATTACTCCGGCAACACTGCTTGTTTTGAGTAATCGTATTTATGGTTTGTTGGGACTGCTCCTTCTTTTTATTGTTAGTTTTTGTATATTCTCGCACGATGAAAGTATCCAAATTCCTTCTTATTATATTTTTCTTATGAGTGTTTTTATTTTGTTGGTTCCCTTATTTTCACGGATTAAATTTTTAAGAAAATTGTTTTTAATCGGCATAAGAAAAATGAAATGGAAAAAACCGAGGAAGCAAATTTTTTTGGGATATCAGTCGATTTTATTATTTTTTTCTGGAAGAAATTATTTGTGGGGACTTCTTCTATCTTTTATCTCGAATGCCATCATCATTGCTCGAATTTATTTGGTAGCTAAAAATTTAGTGCCGCTAAGTTTTTTAGACTGGTGTATTTATTTTCCTTTAATTTCTATTCTCACTTTTTTACCCTTGGGGTATGGGGCAATTGGTACACAGGAAATGGGTTTTTTATGGTTAGCGAATAGATTTGGATTAGAGTCAGCCCCATTTATTTTGATATCATCTATCATTCATATCATTCGATTTTTAGGTGGTTCTATTGGGATATTATATTATCGTGAATATAAAGATGTTATTCAATTAATTAAAAAAAAGAATGTAAATGAAAAATAAATTTTTTTTAAATAGATATTTTTTGGCGATGCTGTTTTCCTGTACGTTTTTTCCACTCTGGGTTTTAATCTCATTTTCGTTACTGAGAGAACATTTTTTTACTTCGTTACTTGGAAATCTTTCGAGCCAGCCAATTTATATGGAAAAATTAAGCGGAGGCGGGGATTATTTTCAAGTTTTTTATCTTACCTGGAAATTAAAACAGGCATTTATGACCGGAGCCTATTCGATTTTTGAAGATGGATTTAATTTTATAAAAGAGGGGGAGCATTTTTATGATATCCATATCGGCATTCAATATTTTTTTGGAGTTTTATCAAGCATCTTTCTAGGTGATGTGGGGGGATATAATTTTACAACGGCCATTTTGCCCCTCATATTAACTTTTGTGGGTGGAGTGTTTTGGTTTTCTGTTTTGGATATTCCTTTAAGTATGATTTTTTTAGGGGCCATGGCGATTACGATGATCCCCTATCGAATAAGTCAAAGCTATGGGGGGCACGGCGGTGGAACGGTGATGCTTTTACTTCCGTGGTATTTTGGATTTTTATTGCGTCATTTTTTAAATTTTGAAACAAGAAAATTTTTAGATCTTTGGGCAGGAGTCATTTTATTTCTAGTGACGATAAGCGATGAGCACCAAGGTTATTATTTGATGATTTTTACATTTATTTTTCTAGCTATTTGGATTATTCAGCAAGCAACATTAAAAAAAGATTGGCGGATTATTTTTGGACAGATGCTCCATTGGAAATATTTAATTGGAGCGGTACTTTTTATTATTGGATATGGATTACTAATCAATAAATTATTATTTCTCTCCGAGGACGGGATTCCAAAAATTAAAAGATCATTCCAGGAGATTCATCATTATAGTGAATCAATAAATTATTTTTTTCACGGAAATACAGCGGGCAATATTGGAGCAGTTATTGGAAGATATATATTAGTAGTTTCATTTTGCCTCATCATTGTAAAACCTAAAAAATATTTAAAAGTATTTTTAGGAAATCCTTATCTTGGCATGATGGTGGGATTTATTTTGTGCCTACTTTTGATGCTGGGGATGGGCTCTCATTGGAGTCAAAGTACGGGCATCTACGAATTCTTTTATCAATATGTTCCATTTTTTGCTTATCAAAGAGTGCCGAAAAAAATATTTTCTCTTGTGGGATGTTTGCTTGTTTTTTTGTTTTTACTTTTATTTCAGTATTTTAAAAACGAAAAATTTATTTTTCCTAAAAAAATTCAGAATGTTTTTTTATATGGGTTTGTATTCTGTTTGATTTTTCAAACGTTGCAATATTTTAATTATTTTAGATTGTATGCCCGCTCTTGCTATATGCAAGAAGTAGAGAATTTGGAAAGTGATTTTTTTGATTTTGTAAAAAATAATACAGATCCCAAAGATTTATTTTTGGTTTTACCTATTCAAGATTCGATGAACGGATGGGCAACCTTTCCGCAACTTTTCGCCTATAAAACTGAGAGACGTTTTCATCAAGGTTATCACGGGATGCCACCTAAATTTATATGGGATAAAATTCCAATTTTAACAAAATTAAATCAAGGGATTTTTACAAAGAATGTTTTTGATGTTTTAAAAGATTTAAATACGAAAAAAATTATTTTATCCCTCGATCACATTTCTTCTGAGGATTTGGAAAAAACAAATCAATTACCATTTCTTAAAAAAGAATATTGTTCGCAGCATTTTTGTTTATTGACGGTAGACATGGCCAGTATTCAAGAAAATGAGTTGACGCAGTATAATTTGGGATGGAGCAGTAAAACGACGCTGCATGGAAATCAAGGACATTGGATGCAAAAAGAAGAAGCTATAAAAGGATATGATCGCGACAATAAAAGTTTATTCAAGGTTATATCATATGTGGAAAATAAAAGTGCTGCCCAAAAAACGACCGCTCAAATTTCTGTAAAATTCATCCCTGTTTTAGAGATGGATTTTTGGGTTATAGATGAGACGGGGAATTCATTTTTAATAGATAAAAAAGATTGGCAAAAAGTCGAGAGTAATTTTTATCAAGTGAGTTTTGAAATTCAGGGAACGCATTTTTATTTAGCAACGAAAGAAGAGTTTATTCCTATCTTGGAAGGTGTTCCAGACTATGCGATTTATGGGCATTTTATCTTGTCTATTTCTATGAATTAAAGCAAACTATCACTGAGAATGAAATGAGGTATAAGTATGAGTAAAAAAGTAGCCTTAATCACAGGAATTACCGGACAAGATGGTTCTTATCTGACCGAATTATTATTGAATAAAAATTATATTGTTCATGGAATTGTTCGTCGAAGCTCCCTATTTAATCGTGCCCGCATTGAAAGAATGTATGATCTTTCAGAGGCGAAAAATCTTCATCTTCACTATGGTGATTTAATTGATGCAAGTAATATTTCTCGGCTGATGGATGCAACACAGCCGGATGAAATTTATAATCTAGCAGCCCAGAGTCATGTGGGAATTTCTTTTGAAATTCCAGAATATACTTCTGATGTGGATGGCATCGGGACACTTAGAATTTTGGATGCGATGAGAAATTTAAAAAAGGAATGTAGATTTTATCAAGCATCGACCAGTGAGTTGTATGGTAAGGTACAAAAAATTCCGCAAGATGAAGAAACACCATTTTATCCAAGAAGTCCTTACGCCGTATCAAAACTTTATTCTTATTGGATTGTAAAAAACTATCGTGAAGCTTATAAAATGTTTGCTTGTAACGGAATTTTATTTAATCACGAATCGCCACGACGAGGAGAAAATTTTGTCACAAGAAAAATAACGCTCTCCATTGCAAGGATATTAAAAAATCAGCAAGACCATATTGACCTTGGGAATTTAGACGCGAAAAGAGATTGGGGTTATGCTCCTGAATATGTTGAGGCGATGTGGAGAATTTTACAATATGATCGCCCCGAAGATTTTGTGATTGCAACGGGGGAAACAAGAACGGTGAAGGAGTTTGTTGAAAAAGCATTTGAATATGTGGACACACCGATTGAGTGGTCAGGAAGCGGTGTAAGTGAAGTAGGCCGTCATAGGAAAACGGGTAAAATTTTGGTCAAAGTTAATCCTAGGTATTATCGTCCGTCGGAAGTAGATATTTTATTGGGTGATGCTACAAAAGCTAAAAAACTTTTAGGTTGGACGCCCAAGACAACATTTAATGAACTAGTTAAAATTATGATGGATGCAGAACTTAACGGTAAAGCAATTTAATGATAGCAGTGTCATGCCCAACGAACACCGAAGGTGTGAGTGCCAGGGCATCTTTAAAAGAGTGATTTATTTATGATTCGATACATTAAAGATCAAGATAAAATTTTATCCATACACATCAAAAGCAAAAATCTTTTAAAAGAAAAAGCAAAATATAATTTTCCTACGCCCGAAAATTCTTTTTTACAAGTGGGGGTCAATAAATATAAAGCAGGGGATAAAGTTCCCAATCATATTCATTTACGACATGAAAGAATGGTTAATCGCACAGAAGAAGTGATTTATCTGCAACGAGGAAAAATACGAGTCTCCATTTTTAATAATGATCAAATAGAAATAGATACATTTGAAGTTGAAGAAGGTGATGTGCTTATTACTCTCGAAGGTGGTCATGGTTTTGAGTTTATCGAGGAATCAGAAATTATAGAAGTTAAACAAGGCCCTTATGTTTCAAAAGAATTTGATAAGATGAGTTTTTAAGGAAAAATAAAAATGTCTAATTTCATTCCTGTTTGTGAACCGTTTTTAGATGGCAGAGAGCGTGAATATGTAGAAAAAACCATTCGCGATGGTTGGATTTCCTCGTCGGGGGAATATATCAATGAGTTTGAAAAAAAGTTTGCTCAGTATATGGGCGTAAAAAATGCAATCACAACTAATAATGGAACGACAGCACTTCATCTAGCCTTAGCAGCGTTGAAAATTGGTCCGGGTGACGAGGTTATCATTCCTGATTTTACGATGATCGCTACTGCATTTTCTGTTTGTTATACAGGGGCAAAACCCGTCTTTGTTGATGCAGATTTATTGACTTGGAATATGGATGTTTCCAAGATTGAAGAAAAAGTTACTGCGAAAACAAAAGCGATCATGTGTGTTCATATTTATGGTCATCCTTGCGACATGGAAAGTTTAAAATCAATCGCTAAGAAACATAATTTATTTTTAATTGAAGATGCTGCGGAAGTTCACGGAGCAACCTTTAATAGTGAAAAATGTGGGACCATTGGCGAGGTAGGGTGTTTTAGTCTATTTGCAAATAAAATTATTACAACCGGCGAAGGTGGGATGGTGATAACAAATGATGATCATCTGGCTGAGAGATGTCGTTATTTAAAAAATTTGAGTTTTCCTTTGCGTGGACCAAGAGAGTATATCCACGAAGAAATTGGTTTTAATTATCGGATGTCAAATGTGATTGCGGCGATTGGAGCAGCTCAAGTTGAAAAGATGGATTTTTATATTCAAAAAAGAAAAGAAGTTGAAAAAATTTATCAAGAGAAGTTGAAAAATGTTCCGGGGATTTTATTTCAAAAAAAGATTTCAGGGAGTGACCCCATCTGTTGGATGGTCTCAATTACAGTGGATGAAAAAAAATACGGTAGATCAAGAAACGAGTTGATGGATATTCTTAAAGAAAACGGCATCGAATCGCGGAAGTTTTTTTATCCAATGCATCGACAACCTGCTCTTAAAAATTTTGGATGTGATATAAATGGGTCTTATCCCAATTCCATTCAATTATCCGAAACAGGACTCTATTTACCTTCGGCAACCAATTTAGCTGAAGAAAAAATTGATCGTGTCTCTTGCGTGATTCAAAAACATCAAAAATGAAATATCTCTATTATTACGACGAGCAAGTATTTAACTCTGAAAAAGAAAAAATAATAGATCACTTTTTTTCTTATTTTGGCCCGCTTGATTTTATTTCCGCCAAAGATTTTAAGTATGATTTTTTGGGGGAATCTATTTTTATTTTTAATGAGGATGAAAAAATTTCTGCTCTAAGTGATGTGTGTCTTCACCGTGGAGGAAAAGTAAAAGCCTGCGGGAAAAAAAATAATTTAAGACTCAGTTGCCAATATCATGGTTGGACCTATGATCAAGAAGGAAAATTGCTCCATGCTACAAAACTCTCTCCAGAGGAATTTCAAAAAGTATCTTGTCTTAGTCTAAAAAAAATAGATGCTTTTAGGATGGGGCCATTTTTATTTTTAAATAAAAATATGAATGAGAAAAGTTTGAGTATCATGAATGAGTTTCAAAAAAAAATAAATGAACTGAAAATTGATTTTTCAAAGCACCAGTTTTATAAACGTGTTGAATATGATGTGGCGGCCAATTGGAAAATATACGTGGAGAATTATTTAGAAGGTTATCATGTCCCTTATGTGCATCCATCTTTAAATCAGATGCTTGATATGAAAGAATATAAATATCAATTGTTTCAGAG
>CAZFSQ010000103.1:0-7218 GCA_964521975.1 uncultured Oligoflexales bacterium
TTTGGTTAATTTTTTGAAGTGGCTTTATTTAGATTTAGATGTGATTGATGATGGGGATATTGCAAAGTGGGTTGATACTGGAGAAGGATTAGATGAAGTTGTTGAAACAAGTCAAAAAATAAATCAACTGCAAAAGGCTTCGATTATTCAGGCTATTCAAAAATTACATGCTCAAGCAGAAGAAATAAATTTTTTTTTAGATCATTTACAAGAATGGAAAAAAATAAGAGCACAACAAAAAGAAAAAAAAGAAAATAATCAAAGTGAAACAGAAAACGTCATTACACCTATAAGAATAAATGAAAGATTAGAAGCCAATCTTGGTATAAAAAGCCCGCATTTCAAATTAGGAGAGGAGACGTTTTATCTTACTCAGTCTGAACCCGATGATTATATTCATAATCAGCATATCATCGTTGTTGGTAAAAATGGCAAAGAAGAGCAAGACATTTTTTGGAATGACACCCCGACGCATTTATTAGCAAATCTTAAAGATATTATTGGTGCGTGGATTTTTATCGAAGATGGCATTAAGTATTTAGCAACCGTTCAATTTAATTTAAGCGTAAAGGCTGATTTGATTTTTCAACTAAGAGTGGAGGGTGAAGAGGATCCAATTCTTGAAACTGAGTTGCCAATAATTTCTGAAAGTATTGATACTTACGCACTATCAATGAAAGTTTTAAATAATAAATTGGTATTGCTTTATCAAAAAAGTAAAACGCTAGATTCAATAAGATTTTTGTATGTAGATTTAAAAAAAATAGAATCAAGACAGTATTATTTTGTAAAAACTGTTCCAACTAATATTTTTGTATTGGATTCAGGAAAATTAGCCATTTTCTATGCTCAATTTGGAGAAGGTAATTCTGTAACATTCAAGTTAGTAATTCCTGAAGATAGAAAAACTATTGATCTGCAAACAATCGAGGAAAAAATCACATCTAAACTAAACCTCAGAAGATTTAAACATGTAGAGTCAGCATCGTATCATTATTGGGTTTATGGAAGGAGAAATGCGGGGAATAATTTTCCAACAGAATTTACTGGTTTGGTAATTTCTAAAAACGCACGAGCCGCAGAAAAAACATTTTCATTTGTGACTCCCGGTAAGTTTGGGCTCATTCATTTTTTATCTATTTTTACCTACTTAAATCAAGACTATTTAGTTTTGGTACTTAAAGAGGGTTTGGTTATTGTCGATACTGAAAATGGTAATTTGATTGGTAGTTTTAATTTTTCCGATCTTAATAAGCATTATTACGGAATACGAATTGCAACGGAAAAAAATGGAACTGTCCGAGCGTATCTAGCTTATTTGGAAGTAGGTGAGCATCAAATTTATGAGGATGTTTATCAATTGGTTGGTCCATTGCATGATTAAAAATCTAATGAAAATTATTTTTGTTTTTTCGGCGTATTCAGCTTTTGGGAATTTATGTGAAGATATATTTTCTGAAAATCATGCGAATAATTTTTTGCGATGGCTTTACTTAGATTTAGATATTGTGAGTGAAAAGGATCTTGAACGGTGGGTAGAAACTGGGACAGATTTAGATCAAGTTGTTCAAGCAAGTCAAAAAATAAATCAACTGCAAAAGGCTTCGATCATTGAAGCTATTATAAAGTTAAACATTCAAGTAGAAGAAAGAAAAAAAGTATTAGATTACTTACAAGAGTGGAAAAAAATAAAAGCACAGCAAAACGAAGAAATAGAGAATAGAAAAAGTGAAACCAAAAATGTCATTGCTCCCATTAGATTAAATGAAAGAATAGAAAGCAAGCTTAGCATTAAAAGCCCGCTTTATACATTAGGGGATGAAACATTTTATCTAACTCAAAAAGCCCCCGATGATTATGACCATGATCAGGCTATCACCATCATTGATAAAAATGGTAAAGAAGAAAAAAACTTTTTATGGACGGAACCCGCGACGAGTTTTTTGGAAAATATGGATGATATTATCGCTGCGTGGATTTTTATCGAAGATGGGATTAAATACTTAGCAACCATTCAATTTACTTTGTCCGTAAAAGCTGCTTTGATCTTTCAAGTAAGAATTGAAGGTGAAGAAAACCCAATTATTGAAGCTGAATTGCCAACGAGTTCTAGTTGCGTTGATAAGGATGCCTTATCGTTAAAAGTTTTAAATAATAAATTAGTTTTTCTTTATCAAAAAAGTCAAACGGTGGATTCAATAAGATTTTTGTATTTAGATTTAAGAACAAGAGAATCGAAACCGTATTATTTTACAAAAGTATTTCCAACTAAATTTTTTGCATTGGATTCAGGAACATTAGCCATTTCTTTTGCTCAGTTTGCAGAAGATAATTCTGTGACATTCAAGTTAGTAATTCCTGAAGATAGAAAAACTATAGATTTGCAAAAAACAGAGGAAAAACTTACCTCTAAGTTAAACGTCAGAAGATTTAAACAGGTAGAATCGGCAACCCATCATTATTTGGTTTATGGGAGGAAAAATGCTGGGAATAATAACCCTGTAAATTTTATTGTAATGATGATCAATAAAAATACGAGTAGCGTCGAAAATACATTTTCATTTATAACTCCAGGTAAGTTTGGTCTCGTTCGTTTTCAATCTAGGTTTACTTACTTAAATCAAGACTATTTAGTTTTGGTGCATGAAGAAGGTTTGGCTATTGTCGATACTGAAAATGGTATTTTGGTTGGCAGTTATAGTTTTTCTGGTCTTAATAGACGATATTATGGGGTAAGAATTGCGACGGAAAAAGATGGAACTATTCGAGCGTATCTAGCTTATTTAGCATCTGATGCTCATCAGATTTATGAGGAGGATGTATATCAGTTGGTGGGGCCGGTATTTAAATAAAAAACTTACGCGGCCCAATTTAGTTTAGGTTTTCTTTTCTGTTTTACGCAATCTAGTAAATACAGGTCAATTAAAGTTTGATAAGGGATACCCGAATCAATTGAAAGTTTTTTAAAATAATCTATAACCTGATGGCTTAAATTGATACCGATTGCTTTTTTTTTGAAAGCATAAGGATTTTTAATCGCCTTCATTTTAGAGAAGTTATATTCCTTTTTCATATTTCGCGGCCTTTTTTTGTGCAAGATGCCCAGGCACTCCTCGCTTCGCGAGTCGTTGGGCATGACAAGAAGTATGATTACAAATTATTTAACTTCTCCATCAACCCCTCTAAAAATCTTACTTTCTGGTCAATGGCTTCGGCTTCCATCAAGTTTTTTGCTACACCTGGGTTAACACCTTCGGTAATGAATCCTTTTGATTTTTTTTCTAGTTGAATGACATCCATCAGTTTTGATCGTAGCATTTCGTTGGTGGGCGATTTATCAAGGAGACGCTGATAGATTGAGCGTGCTTTATGATAAAACCCTTGTCTTGCATAGATATCCGCCATCGTCAGTGTATCGAGTTCAAAGGTTCCGGGTTGGTTGGAAGAAACTTCGTTACCTGATTGATCGAGTGTTCCGTAAGGATGAAACACTTCCTGAAGATCAACCACATGATAAGATTTGTCGAATTGTTGTGGGTTAAAAGTTCCACCGGGTTTATTTTTTGTTTCATTATTTTTAGGAATGTTTTTAATATCAGGAAATGGAGAAATTTTAGTTTCAGGAAGATGCTTAAAATTTTCTTTGTTTCCTAAAACAGGTTTTATATTTTTTTCATCAAAACTTTTTAGAATTTGCGTGCGGGCTTCTTCAAGACCGATTGTTTCTGTTATTTCGCTTAGACGATAAATTTCATCATCAAGGACATCTTGACTCTGTAAATTACGTAAAATATTTTTAACTGTTGCTTCTTGATATAAAAGAATGGCCAGCTTAAATCTTAACTTTTGAGCTAGAATATTATCTAACAAAGAAACAGGAGATTCTTCTAATACTCGCCAAGCTTCTGTCATTAAACCTTTTTGATACAATTCACGAGCTAAAATGACTCGTGCCACAGTGAAGCGAGGATTTTGTGAAACTCCCTCGATCAACATTTCGATACTTTCATCACTATAGCGATGAAGCCTCAGAATATCTGAGATAGGGAGAAAATATCTTGACTGAGGATTGTCTTTAAAACGACGGACAACTTCTTTTTCGCCGTTATTTAAATCCAAGTGATCTAATGTTGGGAAAAACCTTTGCATCATACCTTTTATCGTAGCATTGAAGTTTATTCTTCAGAAGAATTATTAGCACTATTTTCATTGAGCCCTTTGACTTCTTCATTGGTGGAGATATTTTCTTCACTATTGCTAGGAGGCTCATTAGATACGTTATCAACCGCTACATTTGTGTTGCCACTATTATTGACGCTGTTTTCTGAAACAGGTTCTTCGTTGCCTATATTTTCGCTCGTATTTGCAGGAATATTCTCGCTACCTACTTCGTTACTCAATGAACCATTCTCTAAAGCACCATTGGAAGGTGGAAGATCTAGGGGTGCGGAAGCGGATTCGATATCACCTACACCGCCACTATTGACAATGGTAGGAGTGACCATAATAAGTAATTCTTTTTGTGACTCACTATCGTCTTTGGTGCGAAAGAGTGCCCCGATAATAGGAATCGACATAAGAAGGGGGATACCCTTCATGCTTTTTTGTTTGTTTGTTGAATATAAACCTCCGATGATGGCTGTCTCGCCATTACGACGTAAAAGAGTGGTGGATAATTTACGGTTGGTTTTACTGGCGACAGCGGCACTCGATGCTTGCGTCGCAGGAAGATCACTCGCGATATTTAATTTCATTTGTACAGCACCGTCGGCTGTAATGTGGGGCACTACTTCCAATTTTAGATTGTAATCAATCGAAGTAAGATCTCCACCACCACTCCCTGTCGTGGCTTCTTTCGTAGTTGAGCCATCGGCCGCAGTTTTAATAGTGATCTGATTTTGTTGCGAAGGTTTAATAAAAAAATCACTCTGACCTGAAACAATTTCTGCTGGTTCATTATCTTGCACTAACACACGATTCGTTTGCAAAATTTCTGTTGTACCCTTCGTTTCTTCCATCTTAATTTTTAAATCCAATTCTTTAGTAGAATCGACTCCGCCAAATTTAACGTCGATACCACCATTATTAGGTACAGAATTAAATCCTGTATCAACTGCAAACTTAGATGTAATGGTATTGGGGAAAACCATGGTCCCAACTCCGAGACTTAATCCGCTATCAAGTTTTAGACCAAAATTCCAATTGATTCCAATTTGATCTCTGACACCACGCAATACTTCAACAATGCGAGATTCAATTTGAACTTGAGGTGTTTGTAAATCAAGTCGTTCGATGATGGCTTTTATTTTTGAAAGGTCACGAGGAATAGCCTCAACTAAGAGCGAATTTGTTCTATCATCAGCTTCGACTTTAACGCGATTATCAATATCCAGAGCAGATTTTAGCATATTTTCAATCGTGATTTTCATGATTTTCGCTTTAGCATAAGAGAGACGTATCACTAAAACTTTTGTTGGTGTCATGCGAGTTGCGGCAATGCGAGCCTCTTCTAATTTTTTTCTTTCGTTAGCTAAAGAATCGAGAGTATCAATGCGAATTACATTGCCATCTTGAATCATTCCAAGGCCATTAATTTCGAGGAGAACTTTAAGGGCTTCGTCCCAAGGAACATTATTAAGAGTAATATAAATGGGTTTATTACTGATGTTACCAGGAAATACAATGTTGGCTGCATTTTCTGCGGCCAATGCTCGAATGACTTCAGAGAGAGGAGCACCACGAAAATCAAGTTTGACAGGTTTTCCTGGGTTAGCGACCTGTTGAGCCGGTTGTGGTGGATTAGTTGCTGTATCTTGCCCAATAAGCTCAGGTGATGGAAGATTAGGACCCGCAGCAACAGGGGCCATCGAGGGAAGTTCTGCCGGAGCTGGATTAATAGGTGTTTGATTGGGTGATGTATTAGCCGTTGGGTTTTGTTGTACACTTTGATTGCCACCCAATTGAGAATTAAGGTTGGCTGCGGCAGGGGAGCTATCTACTTGGTCATTGGTGAAGGGTTGATCCGTTGTTCCGCTATTGGTAGTCCCTCCGTTTTCAACATCAAATTGATTTTCAGTGGGCGTTTCTTCTGAATTAAAATTATCGAGTTGATTAAAATTGGCATTGTTTGATCCATTATCCTGAGCAACAGCTTTGAAGCTAAAATAAGTGATGTTATAGACCTCAAATTTTTCATCATCTTCTTGCAGGGATTTTCCGTTTTCATCTAAACTATTTTCATCATCGCTTTCCTCATTATCAAGAAATTCTTCTTCATCCACAGAATTATTTTCTTCAAGGGGTTCTTCATCAATATTTTCATTAGAAGCTGAATTACCAGATTGTTCAAATGCTGCATTCAGATCGCTCTGTGAGGTTGGTATTGGGTTATTAGCATTGATGTTCGATTCATTTTCCTGCATTGGAGCAGGGTTCTCTTCTGGAACAGGATTGGCGATCACTTCCTTTTGCTGTTCCTCAGAGACATTATCAACAGCTCCTTCAGTTGGATCGGGGACGTAGACGCCTTTGGGAATTCCATTGCGAGGTTGATCGCTACCACCTTCTAAGAGGGGAAAGACATCAGCGGTGGCAATTAATTTTGCCGATTCATTGGGAGCCTGACTTGCTTGATTTTGTTGCACCGCAAAATAATTTTCAGGGATAGAAAAAGTTAAGAGCAATGTTCCATTTTTAGCAAAAAATTTAGGTTTCACGGCATCACGCAACGTGATGATGACGTCTGAAGTATTATCACTTAAATTTTCTCTAGTACGAATATAAGACACGGGCGAATTAAATTCTGAAGCATTCAAATCACGTTTTAATTTATTGCGAACTTTTGTTTCATAAAAACGCACAATCAATTCTGGTTGTTCTGATTGATTTTTTTCTTTAAGAAAATCAAATGCGGCGATGCCAAAAGTTTTAATTTCAACACAAACTATTTTTTGATCCAATTTATAATCTAAACCCACCCAATTCAGCTCAGCAAATACAGGAGCGAGGTCAGGAAATTTATTTTGTATAGGTTCGGGTTGTGTTTGTGCAACTATATTTGCTGCACCATTTGTTTGATTTGTAGAATTATTTTTCGAGTTATTAGTTGTCGAATTATTGACAGTTCCTTCTTGAGATAAATTTTGATTTGGATCATTAAGAATTTCTGTGGCGGCATTATTATTTTTTTGTAAATTATTTTTGAATAAATTGGTTTGT